>JALVHX010000040.1 GCA_027028805.1 Desulfurococcales archaeon
CTATATAATATGATACAGCTTCTGCCTCAAATACCCTTGGACTGTATTCGTTAGAAAGGAATAGGAGTGGGCCCGGGGGGATTTGAACCCCCGACCTACGGGTCTCCCCAACCACTGCGCTCCAAAGCCCTGTCATCCCCTATGCAGGGTCGCATAGACCCGTAGCTGTGCTCTGGAGCCTCGGCCACCGCACCCCCGGGCGGCGTCCGCCGCGCTGCCTGGCTGCGCCACGGGCCCACCCATAGTCATCGAGCCAGGCTCCTCATGAATATTGATTGGTAGCTCCGGGGTTATAAATATTAGTTGAATAGGCTCTGTAGGCGTGACTAGATGGGTTTTCTCCATAATTGCCTGAGTTTACGGCGTTTTTCAAGGAACATCGCGCGGTCAAGGTAATTATATACTGTTCCGTGGCGCCTGCCCTCGATAAGCATTATTATGGCCTGCTTAGCTATATTCGCGGTCTCATAATCACCTATTATGGCTACATAGGTATCATATATCGATATATCGGTCCCGGTCATCTCTTCTATGATTCTACGCGCTTTCCCCTTCTCACCTATAATCCTACCCTTCACCCTATGTAGATGATTCTCCTTGTCACCCACATACTGCTTGAGATCAATAACTAACAATACCTGATCCTCATCCAGCAACCTCATGGCCTTCTCCGGGGGAAAACCATAAGCTATAGCCCGTATAACTTCGCGGGCCTTCATTAGCTGGAGCGCCGTGGTGGCGGGCGAAGCCGGCTCTATTATCACCGAGCCACTATTACTGTCAACAGTGATGAGAGTATTAGTCTTCTCCATGATCTCCTTCTTAACCCTGCCCCCATGCCCTATGAGAACACCTATCCTGTCGTAGGGAACACGCTCATATAGTCTAGTCATCCTCATCGTCAGCCTTCCTTCTTTTCCTCCCTCCTGCAATCCGTCACCCCCTCCAGGATCTCTTCAGGCCCAGGTATCTCGAGGCCCGCCTCCTCTCTAAAGAACCTGTATATATTCCTAATATCCCTAACTAGGTAATCCATAGCATTAGGGTGATCCAAAGTCAACGCCTGGCTGACATCGATGATAACAACCTCGGGGCCCGGGCGCACCATGATATTATACTCCGATAAGTCTGCGTGAACAAGGCGCGCTACACAATACATGCGCCATAGATTATATACTACGCTTCTATAGATCGCGTAAAGCTCGTCCTCATCCAACGCATCATAGATCTCTGCCAGGAGAGGCGCCCTCGAGCCATTGAGACCTATAAACTCCATCACAAGGACATTATTAAGCACCGCAACAGGCCGCGGTACACGAACGCCTGCATCATACATTCTCTTCAGGTTCCTGAACTCCTTCCTAGTCCACATATATATTAAGCGCCGCGTATCACCGGGCTGTATCCCCTGGAACCTGGGATCACCCACAATATACTTTAATATACCCTTACGAAAAACAGCCGTCGACACAAGATATATCTTAACTGCGAGCCTCCCACCTTTAGGACCATAGGCCAGGTAAACCCTTGCCTCCTTACCCGAACTCACAACACCATTCATCCGCTCAATAACGCGTCTCCGCATAAGGGTATAAATTGTTAGAACAGTGCGTGCATCAAACACCTCCTCAACAGTCTTATACCAGTCCCGATCCCTCAGAACCCGCACCCCCCGCCTCTATACAGGGCTGCACTCATATAAGCTCGCTGAGAGCCTCTATGAACTCTGGTGAAAGATACCCCTTGTCTATCAGCTTCTGGATCTCATTCCTCAGATACCGGTATAGGATATCACCGCGCTTAGGGTTGAAGTCCCATACGGATACAAGGACGATATCGCCCTCCCGCATCCATACGCGACGCCGCATCCTACCGGGTATCCTAGCCATCCTCTCCTCGCCGTCCTGGCACTTAACTATAACGTATTCTCCTCCGAGAAGCTTCACTATACCGCAGAGCACTTCGCCCTCATTGGTGGGGTAAGGCGGCTCCTTACTAGCCTCCTCGCCTCTCCTCTTCTTCTTTTTCCTCCTCCTAGCCATCACCGCCACCTCGTTTCCTAACCATATACGTTTTATCAGCCACTCTATAGCTAACAAACTTATCACCAACTTTTACTGTATTAAGGTTTACCAAACGAGGATACTCCACTATTTCCCCGGTCTCATCGTTCACTAGATAAAGCATAGACGAGTCGTAGCCGACCACCGTATACTCTCCTCCACGCACAAGCTTCTCATTCCTCCGAAGCAGGCCCCGCCAGAATAGATCAATAGAAAACTCGGCTGTCTCACCATTGTCTAGAAACTCTACTAATACACGGCCGCGGCGCACACCGATTACTACGCAAGGCCTGCCCTCATACTCCATGACCATGCCCGGCGCGATGTCATGAAGCCTAACGGATAACGTTATAACTCCCTCCTTCCTACCCCTACCGGGATCATAGCGTCTTAGCTTGAAAGTCTCTTTTACATGAGCACTGCGCTCCCGGGACACAATACCCGCCAGCCTCCTGGCAACGGTATGATCACTCATCTTAACATCGATCCCCTGCCTATTCTCTATAATCTCAACAACCTCTTCAGCTATACCGTGGGCCGAGAGCTTTTCTCTGATATAGCTTTTTTCCTCCTCTGTAAGATACCCCCGCGTACTACGAAACTGTACAAGCGAATTGAAGCTCTTACCGGCTTTTTTGAGACACCTAGGACACACTGTTTTAGTTAACTTAAACCTGACATCTATATCTCTTCTCCTAACAGCATTATTCACTAATACTATTGACAAGGATAAAACCACGTCATACCAGCCATGACCCCTTGAAACAGGCTTGCCCACATGCTCGACCTCAACAAGCTCCACGCCATCGGTTAGATGCTTCTCCGCCCAATCGAGGAACAATCTCCTAATAATATCCTCGAATGAAAGAGGCTCCCACCACCGGCCCTTATAGTACCATGAGCCGCATCTACTGCAAATAGTTACCGATAAAACAGGCTGAGCATCAAACAGGCCAACATGATCTATATAGCAGTCGCTACAATACCCATTTATAAGCGGCTCCTCCGGGTTCTCCGGGCGCCCACACCTAACACAATACCTGGAACTCGTCACGGCGCCTCCCATAAAACCACCCTATCGCGTATATACTTTTTCTTAGCCCCACTAAATACGCTGAGATAGACTAGCGGCTTATACGGATATTATACTAGATGAGACACCATAGCTTCTGCGCAGCAATAGCGTGAATTGAAAGATAATAATATCGGGGCTTATCAAGATTCCCATATAATTGGCTGCATCCTAGTAATAAGCGCCCCTACAACCACTTTACTTAAACCTATGCAAGGAGGATAGCAGCTTTTACTGCGTATAAGAATCAGCTAACACGCGAGCTAATACATTATTCTAATTATCTGGGCATGCTTTACACCATCTATATCAGCCACGGCTTCAGGCACAACGAAGCCGCGCCTAATAGCCTCCTCAACAACCTCGTTTCCAACAAGATTAACTACATCGGCATCATTCAACATATTAACAGCTTCTCTGACACTCAGAAGAACACCCCCGTAAAATGCTCTCGACACTGTAAAGTCTATACCATTGTTATTAATAGACCTGCCCAGCAACATCTCATCACAAACGGCTAGTATAACGTAGCCCTCACTCTCATGCCTCTTAACATAAGCTCTACCCGTATACGGATACCTATACATGGGCCGGCCTCCACCCATGTCTCTCCAATTACATCAACAACCCAGCCTCATAGCTTATTATGGCAAAACATCTTTTGTGCTAAAATATATTTGCTTTATAGCTAGAAATAGGGCCCACCGTATTTGTACTAGAATGCCTTCAACGTTGTCTCGGCACCGCATGCCAGACATTTTAGTTTAAACACTTTCCCCTCCTTAACAAGTATCGTATGGTGGCTTCCACATGTGGGGCATATAACATAGTTCTTAGCGAAATGCTCTAGGAGCTTGTTTAAAACGGGCGGAGAAAACTTTCCATGGAGAACTAGGCTCCCCGTATCATCTATTATTGCCGGCACCGCTAGCTCCTTAGCGAAATAACGTGCCAAAAGCCTCGGATCCCTGTTCATCGCGTCGGCTATCTGGCGAAAGTTCTTGATATGCGTCTTGCCTCCTATTATTATAACCTGAACCTTGGGTATACGAAATACCTCATACTTAGTTTCATGACGAGGGATCTTCGAATAGACTCTGTCGAGCAACCACTCGTAGCTATATTCCTTAACGCTAGGCAATCACTATCACCCGTAAACGATGTGACGCACTAGATTATATTATATAGAGGGCTTTTAACCTTGTGTACTATCAGAATGCAGCACTAAACGGGTAGCCGGGTCATGCCGAATATCTATATAGAGACATATGGTTGCGCGTTAAATCATGGAGACACAGGGATCATGAAGAAAGTATTGGCTGAGAGAGGGCATACAATAGTTGAAGAAATAAACAAGGCAGATGTAGTTATAATAAATACCTGTACGGTACGCTATGAAACTGAGCAAAAAATGATAAAAAGAATAAAATATTTTATAGCGAAACACAGAGACAAAAAGCTGGTAGTCGCCGGATGTATGGCTAAGGCCCAACCATACCTTGTAGCCAGTATAGCGCCCTCCGCAAGCCTTGTCTCGCCCCAGAACGCGCCACATATATGGATGGCTGTGGAGGCGCCAGGACGTGTTCTCCTACTAAGCGACATACGCGACAATACTATACTGGGATACTGGCATAAAGGTGCCGTAGCTGAAATACCCATACAAGAAGGATGCCTTGGAAACTGTAGCTTCTGCATAGTGAGGCGCGCGCGCAGAAGACTCATAAGCTATCCTATCGAAAGGATCGTCTCGTTAGTGAAAGACGCTCTGAGAAAAGGAGTAGTCGAGATACGGCTGGCCGGCCAAGACACCGCATCCTACGGTATAGACATTTACGGGAAGCCAGCCCTGCCCAAACTATTGTCCACGCTCAAGGAGATCAAGGGCACATTTATGATACGTATAGGCATGATGAACCCGGACACGCTCCTACCGATTATCGACGAACTCATAGATGCTATAAATAATGATGATAGAATATACAGGTTCCTACACATACCATTGCAGAGCGGAAGCAACAGTGTACTAAAAGTTATGCGGAGAAAATATACTGTAGAAGATTATATATATATTGTGAAACTGCTTCGGAGAAAAATTCCTGAAATATCGATAGCCACAGATATAATAGTAGGCCATCCCGGGGAGCGCGACGAGGATTTCGCCGCGACTCTCAGGATCCTGGAAATGCTAGAGCCCGACAGGATCCATGTTGCAGGCTACACCCTCCGCCCCAATACCGCCGCCGCTGCCATGGAACAGGTGCCCACCAACATTAAGAAGAAGCGATTAGCCCAGATTATGAAACTTGTAGAAGAAATAGGTTTAAGGAAACACAGGACGTATCTCGGCAAGACAGTAGAAGTATTCACCGTAGAGAGAGGACGCGGAATAACCGCGAGAACACGCAACTATATACCTGTAGTAATCAATGAGCACATAGTCAACGTGGGAAAATGGATCCATGTAAGGATAAATGATGCAACATTCTTTGACCTGCGAGGAACAATCCTCTAGACATCCATTAATTGATCTCTATAACGACGTCGTGTTCCCTGAACATATCCATAATAGAATTAACTAGCTTAACAACATCGTTGACGCGTACCGGTGTCGATAAAGGAGATACATATATTGTTAACTTAACCCGATGCTCTGAAACGCTTCTTATAGCCAGCTGGTTCTCTATAAGGCGGAAAGCCCCTATCTCTCCGCGGCGGAAAGCGTCTGATAAATCTTTTATAATAGACACAACCTCGCGTCCTCTAAGATTCATCGTCAATGTTATCTTTATCGTGGGCACATATTCTTTTATCACAGAGTTTAGGAGCAGAGAGTTTGCAACATATATCTTGTTACCATACATATCCTCTATAATTGATGAAAACGGCTCTATGGATACTATTTTACCACTGACGGGCGCAATATGGCCAGGTAAATAAATCTCCAGGCTTCTGCCCCTTATATATCGGAGTAGCTGTAGAGATATATACGCCGTGAATTCCCTTATCTCATAATAGAACAACACTATTATTATGGAGCCGAAGATGACTATGATAGCGTATATGACGAGTGATTCGGCAAAATATTGTAGAACAGACAATAATATAGTTAGTAAAACAATCATATCAACTACTCTAACAAGAGTTAGTTTAGTACCAAGTGTTAGAACACCACGATTAACCAGCCCAGTCAACAATCTTACAAGTATCATCCTCACAATAATCATAACAGCGAAGACTACGACCACGGGCCAGGTAAGCATAATATAGTCCTCTATGCCTGCCACGGCTATCAACCCTTAAAATACTTCGAGATATCGCGCTCCCTGCTCATAACCAGGAGCTGATAGCCTGGGCGAAGCACGTCCTCCGGAGATGGCACACGAAGATTAGTGCCGTCAAATACCAAGAGTATATATGTATCCTCGGGTAGCCCTAGCTGGCTTATCCTCTGGTTCGCGGCTATATCTGTCTCGGCCAACGAGATATAATATAGCTTATATCCCGCGAAGCTGGCCACCTCGCGCGGCGACGATATAGCTGAGATATAGTTTGATATAAATGAAGCCACCAACGAAGGCTGACATATAGGTATCCCTAACCCGAGGCTCTGGAGAAGGACAGCGATATTTATATCTGTGACTTTCGCCATCCGTAACGGTATATTATACATTTTCGCGATAGCTAGTGCGAATAGGTTTATCTCGTTCCTGCCCGTCAACGCGATCACGGCATCTATTTCATTCATATCAACCTCGCTAGTATATAAGCCGACATCAGTTGCATCTCTGTCAATAACATATACATCATACTTCATACTAAGTATACGGCGCCTCTCAGGATCCTTTTCTACTACAAACACCTCGTGTTTACGCAGATCTATACGCGCCAATAGTTCCTCGGCCACATTGCCGCCGCCAATTATGAGTATGCGCAAAGCAACGCACCATATAACAATGCCTTCGATATCCCTCTAACTATATAGCATGGCCCTACCACATAAATACCTCGTCCCGACCTAGGTGACATATAACTTTGTCCTCAATTTAATACTATAACGCAACGTATACTGGTTTAAAAAAGACTTCTAGCGTTGAATAAGGAATACTACTTAAGAACGCTCAACGCTCTCCTATTAGCTATAAGTCCTAGCAACAATATTAGCTGTGAATACTCTATTCTACCAGTTATCATTAGAAACATTATAACGAGCTTCACGGCCAGCGGCGCTTCAGGTGATACAACACCCGCGCTTAGTCCAACGCATCCAGCCGCCGAGGCCGCTTCGAAGAGCGCGTCTATAAATCTATAGCCATAGACTGTGATTATAATGGCGCCGATCATGATCATTGTAGCATGTAGCACCGTGAACAACGCCGCCTGCGCGGCCTCGTCGTCGGATACAACTGCTCCATCAACCACTATTCTCCGATCAATGGGAACCGATATTAGTGATGAAAACGCTTGGAGCTTCAATCTCTTCAACAGGATCACAAGTCTATAGATCTTTATACCGCCTGCCGTGGAGAATATCATACCGCCTATAAACATGGACACTATTATTATAGCCTTAGAGGTATCTGAGAGACCCGATATCGTGCCTATGTTAAAACCCGTCGTAGTCATTGCGGATACGAGATTGAAAGAAGCCGCTACAACCGCATAGTATAATTCATGCCCCTCCACGTATATATAGGAGCCTATGAGGGCGGCGACAAGCACCGCCATTGTCGCCACATATACTCTAAATTCCTCGCTTCCAGCAACGCTGCCAAGCTCGCCTCTCAGGAGTCGGTATAGAAGGACAAAATTCATTCCACCTAGAAACATGAACACCATTACAGGTACATATGTATAGGGAGCACGTTGATATATAACCATATAACCGTTATCATACGTGGACATGCCCCCCGTCGCTATAGTTGTCAAGATATGGTTAAAGGCTTCATACAGGCTCATACCAGTATAAATATAGGCTACGAGGCCCGCAATTGTTAAGACAAGATAAATTTTTAGAAGACTATAAGCAGTCTTATAGAACGAGGCCTCTATCTTAAGAGGCCTCTCTACACCATAGGCGCTGCGTCCTATTTTGTAGAAGTATGGAAATATAACCATGGCGAAAACGACGAACCCGAGCTCGCCGCTCCACTGCATTATGCTTCTCCATGTAACGATCGAAGGCTTTGTATGGTCTAGGCCCGTCATAACAGTGAAACCCGTGCCCGTGAACCCGCTTATGCTCTCGAACCACGCATCTATAAACCCTAGGCTTGTCGTAAGCATAAGCGCTATAGCTGCTTCTAGAGAGATCAGGGGCCACGCAATAGCGGTTACCACTAGGCTATCCTTTAGACTAAGAGGCTCGGCGGCTATACGGGAGCCCTCTATACCAATCAATGTATAGATAAGAGCAAAGAACAGGAACCACCACGAGATACTACTTCCAGTAATCAGATCTATTAAAGGAACAGACAGCATGAGTAATCCGAGCACAGCTTCTAGAGACGCCAGTGTTTTAGCAATGCCTCTCCAGTTCAACAGCATCACCCATAGTATCACGTATTTGATCGGAGAGGTTCAAGAAATAAAGAACATTGCGCGAGGCGGGCCCGCGGGGATTCGAACCCCGGGTCTCCGGCTTAGAAGGCCGGCGCCCTATCCTGGCTAGGCTACGGGCCCGCCCTTCTCTCCTGGCATTCATTTAACCCTTAGTTTGTTTTTATGTGTTTTTCGCGGCTCCCGCCATACTTAATTATAAAGGCGATAACAGTGGGAGAACCTGTATGGAGCGCGGCCTTATATATCTCGCCGCCTCGCCCCCAAGATCATAGATTTTTCCAACTCTTTCTAGCACGACTGCATCGCTCGAAGCAACAACCGAGTCCCGCGATTTCTCCATTATTTCCCTATCCGCGCTCTTAGAAACAATGACCTCTAACTCTATGTCTCCGCTAACCGTTTCCCTTAAAAAAGCCGCCAAGTCGCCGCTATGACTTATCTTAGAGTCTAGGATTACGAGAACCGATAGGGGCGAGACAAGTCTTAATAATTTAAGGAAAAACAGGATCGGTTCACGTTTCTTGACTAGGCCGACACGGGCATGTAGCCCCATCAGATCCCTGACTACGCCGTCATCACATAGGTATAAGGGCTCGCCGCTCATGGCGGCATATATCGTGGCCAAAACGTTGAAGCCGTCCACGATAAGCCGTCTAGACTTGGGAGGGTAATGTTTACGCCTAACACTATATGCATAGCTACTAGTATGAACGCATCTATACAACAAAAGCCTATCACGCCTGCTCAAGGCATATCTAGAAGATATAACGTCTAAGGCGGCCTTCCACGAATAGCCTCTATCTAAGAGAAAACGGTAGTCACGGGCGGCTTCTATAAGCTCTACACGCATCCCAGCGCCGCCCTAATAAGCTCAAAACCGATCTCTACGGGATCCCCGGTACTGATGCGAAGCGTTACGTGATCTCTCTTGCCGCCGCCCTTTACGCTATAAATTCTCGATATTGTTTCAACGCCTTTTCTTAGATCAATATCCTTCATTGAACGGGGAGCGGATGCTTCTAATAGACCGCGTTTCCTATCTATATAAAGCACTATGTTGCCTCTGCGAGCAAGATTTATTATAATAGATCTATAGAGCTGGTCGTCATCGATATTCTTCTCCACGACAACAACCCGCTTGCCGCAGAGATCAACGCTTTTCTCAACAAGCTCCGCAACCAAGTTTTTCTCTAAATATCTCCTATACTCGGAGAGCAACTCTTTGAGCTTCTTTCTTTCCTCAACAATCTTCCTGGCTGCGAGGACAACATCTCCTCCACCGCCGAGGTGTCTCTGGACCTCCTTTATGGTGTCTTCAAGCCTTCGCGCGTAGCCTGGAACCTGTGTGGCAACCGTGTATTCTAACCTGACAACACCATCCTGTATCTTATCAACTCCTATGATCTTTATCGCGCCTATCTCGCTCGTATTCGCTACATGTGTCCCGAAACATGCCTCGGCATCCCATCCAGGTATCTCTACGATTCTAAGAACAGGGGCTACGACTGCGCCGCCTTCATAGATCTTGACGCCATACCTTTTTTCAGCCTCGAATTTGCCCAGATAATGTATCTTTACATCTATATGTTCATCTATAATCCTGTTAGCCTCCTCCTCGATCCTCCTAATCTCGTCATCACTCAACATCTTATGGTGTGTTATATCGAGCCTGGCCTTGTTCTCAGTCTTCTCCGCGCCAGCCTGCCAGACGTGGTCACCAAGGACTCTGCGCGCCGCGCCGAGAACTATGTGCGTAGCTGTGTGATGACGCATAAGCCAGTATCTGCGGAGCCAGTTGATCCTGCACTTAACTATATCGCCTGGCTTCAATAATTCTTCGATAGGACGCTCGGCTTCATGGACAATCCTGTTAGAGCGTGTCTTATATACCATCTTTATTTCGATCACGTCGCCATTGCCCGTAACCACTACCCCGGTATCGTTCTCCTGGCCACCGGCTTTCGGATAGAAGATCGTTTTGTCTAATATAATATAGCGGTCTCTAACACCTAGAACCCTGGCCTCGCACTCGCGTATATACGGGTTGTCGTGGAATAGCCTCTGTGTCTCGGGAAACTTATCAGCCCATAAAGCTATTTCGCCGCCAAGTTCATGCTCCTTCTGTTTCGCTAAGGCAACAGGCCCCTTATGGCGGGCTGCTACTAGCGAGTAGAAGTTTTCAGGCACCTCTATAACTAAGCCTTTCTCACGAAGCTTCTCGGCAACTATTTCGGGCGGGATTCCGTGGGAGTCATATATGGTTATTAGATCATCGAGCGTTACTCTCTTCTTCTTAGCGTATTTAGAAACTATCTTCATGCCCTTCTTGACGACAGTAGAGAACTTGTCGGCTTCATGAAGCAACACATCTATTATATAGTCCCTGTACTTATCGAAGCGTGCATATACGTATTTGTTTCTCCAATATTTTATCTGCGCAGTCATTAGCTTAGCCGCTATATCGCCCAGTTCCTCGGCCTTAAAGCCCATTAGTAGAAGCGTGCGCAACATACGTCTTATAACTAGACGCGCCAGATAGCCTTCTCCTGTATTGCTGGGAACTATTCCATCAGACAGCATGAGCGCTATAGTCTTGTTGTGATCGAGGAGCGTGTATAGTCTTATAGAGTCTCTGAGCTGTTCTTTATACATTCTGTATTGTGCATGTTTATCGATATACTCTAGGAGTTGGCGCGGACCCTTGAAGTCCTTATCACTGGTAACATATACTATCTGTGTCAACACATCGTGCGGCGGCTCCTCTATCGATAATATATCCTTGTATTCCTCTAAGAGATCAGTGTATATGGCGTGGAAAGCCGTCGGCGTACGTTGCGTGAACCAGGCTATCCTCTCGATACCATATCCTGTGTCAACAACCATGACTGGGTTTGGCACATACTCGCCGTTGGATACACGATATTTCATGAAGACCAGAGTTGCGAGCTCGAGTCCGTCGACAACCACCTCGAATGCTGGCCCGGCATTACCGCCGCCTTCCCACCAAGATTCTTTGAACACCACGGCGTCTCCGGGTATGCCTATTTTCTCGGTAAAGAACCGGTATGCATGCCTGAGCGTCTCCTCTACCCAGTATATTGTCTTATCTTTTTTGTTGAACGCGTGGTGTCCTCCCATCTCAAAGCTTGTTAGGTGTCGGCCAAAGGTTAGTCCTACATTATCTATGTCTTCAAGCCTTATACATGGCTGCACTATTACTAGAGGATTATAGGGAGGATCCACTATGCCCTCTGTAACGGCGGGTTGGAACACAACTATGCTGGCTATTGTTAGATATAGGTCATCGCGCCATCTAGCTAAGACAGGGTATGGCTCCATGTATCCGTGTCCGTTTTCAACAAAGTATTCTATGAAGCGGCGGCGCGCGTCCTCTAATGTAAGTTTATCGATTGAGTAATCTTTTATTAGAAAGTCGTATTTACTGCACGGCCTGTCTGGACACGTGTCTCTAGGCACGCGGCTCCAGAAAAACTCGCCACATACCCTGCACTTGTATTTACTATAGGAGTTTTGTGGAAGAAACAGGCTCTTATACTCTGGCTCCGCGCGACGCAATGATCGATCACGCTTCTACGGCTATGTCAGCCGAACAGCGCGCCTAGGCCCTCGGCTAGCTCCTCCTCGCTAACAGCCTCCTCCTTCTCTTCCTCCTCAGCCTCTTCCTTCTTCTCCTCCTCACCAGCAGGAGCAGCAGCCGGGGCTGCCGCCGGGGCTACGGGCATAGCTGTTGCCTGCTCTAGCACCTTCTCTATATCTATATTCTTCAACGCCGCGACAAGCGCCTTTAGCTGTGTCTCATCAACGCTTATCCCCGCGGCTTCAAGGATCTTTCGGAGATTTTCTTCATTTATCTCCTTGCCCGCCTTGTGCAGTATTAAAGACGCGTATATGTACTCGATCGCTCATCACCTCGTCTATCTCTAATAACCTGTCTCAGTAGGCATAGATTAGGAGTACTGGGTGTTTTAAACTTTTATGGAGATATATGGAGATGATGGAAAGGACACATGTATTTACTAGGAGTAGATTGGAAAAGAAAACGAGGTGTTAGAAGCCAAAGAGGGACTCTAGGCCCTCGGCTAGCTCCTCCTCGCTAACAGCCTCCTCCTTCTCTTCCTCCTCAGCCTCTTCCTTCTTCTCCTCCTCACCAGCAGGAGCAGCAGCCGGGGCCCTGGGTATCTCTAGTTTTAGCTCAGGCGCATACTTCGATACTTCTGCGGCTAATGCATAAGCTTTTGCCAACGCTATACGGAACACTAGCTCAGCTGTCTCTGGTGTAATGAATCCGGCCTCAGCTGCTAGTGCGGCCGCGCGGCGGAATGCACGCTGTATAGATATCTCAAGTATCTTTGGCTCGGGCCACGCTATCTCAGCGCCTATGCTGATTGCTTCTAGATAGGCTTTCCTCACCATTTCGGTGTATTCGTCGAGGTCTATATGGAGCTTTTCTCCGGGAATGATGAGGCCCTCGTCATATGCTAGCTTTATTTTTATCTTGACCTCCTTGAGCTCTATCCCTAGCCTCTGGAGCAGGCTCGCTAGATCCTCCGATATAACGTCTCCGGGAGACGCCACCTTTACATCCTTAGTTATCCATATAGAGTTTCCCTGCACCTTTATGGGTATGCGTAGCTTGCTGAAGGTACTCAGTATGGGCCCTGGAGAGAGGCCGGTGTTTCCGCTGGGAATAATTATCTCCTTGTCAGCGATCTCTCCCGGCTTATAAGGAGCTGTCCCCTTATATTTCTCGAACAATAAGCTGAGCTCAAAGGGGTTAAGATTCGTGAATACAAGAAGGTTCTGTCCCTGCAGGGCGTTGAAGAGCTCCTCGTTATCTATACCAGCCTTCTTAAGCGCTCTTTTTACGAGCGTGTTCTTTGATACATGAAACACCGCTTTCTTCATAAGCTTCTTCCTGATCCTCTGCAGCTGCGACGTAGGGAACCCTGTTAAATCAGCTATAGCGAAGACCTTATAGTGCTTGAACAGCCTAGCCAGCTCCTCTACCTCTCTTATTTTCCACTCAGGTATCCTCTTGGCGTGCGGAACGCTTCTGAGCATGGACATGTCCAGATCACCTCTCAAGCACCGCGGGCGGCCCCATGGTTGTCTTAACGATTATCTTTTCCACATTATGGGTAGGAGAGGGAAGCTTGTTCTCAAGGGCATGGAGAACCGCTGAAGCATTCTCCACGAGTTTATCTATATCCATATCCTCTGTTCCAATCCTACACATTATCTGCGGCTGATCCTTGACACGCACTATGACCGCGGACTTATATCTCTTCATGAGCGCCTCTATATTAGCAGTAGGCGGAACCGGCACAGGTATTTTTCCACGAGGACCAAGCGCCGGACCCAGTATCCTGCCCGCATACGCCATCAGGTCTGTGCGTACTAGAACCCAGTCGCATTCCTGCGCTATTTTCTTAGCCTCCTTTTTGCTGAGACCCTGAAGCTCTGCTTTATTAATTACTCTATGCGCGCCTGCCTCGCGCGCCTTAATGGCTGCCTCGCCATCGGCTACTACACATATCTTAAGCTCCTTCCCAAGCCCATGGGGAAGGAACACTATCTCCCTTATACGGGTCTCGGGAGATTTTGGATCTATGTCTCGCAACACCACTATGAGCTCGACACTCTGCTTGAATCTTCTCGGCTTACTATAATCAATCGCCTTCTTGATCAGGCCGTGAAGCTCCTCCTTAGAGGCTATAGGCATAGCCACAGCACACCTCCAGACTCATCGTATGCGCCGGGTTTATTCCTCTAACCCCTTCTCCCATTCCGGCTCATATTTCGCGAGGAGAGCGTCATATATGCCCTCCTCGACCTCACGTGTCACTTCTTTCGGGTCCTTGCCTTCAACAGTTATACCTATGCTCCGCGCCGAGCCAAGTATAGTTTTCACAGCGGCTTTAAGTGTTTTCGCCGTAAGCTGTTCTTTTTTCATAAGAGCTATCTTTATTATCTCCTCTAATGGGAGATCACCTATCTTCTTATGCATGGGATCGCCGCTTGGCTCCTTGGCGCCGACAGCTTTTAGAAGCAGCGCAGTAGTCGTGGGAACGCCTACGCGTATTTCAAACTTCTTTGTCGCGGTATCGACTATGATATCTACTGGAACGGTTAGTCCCTCGAAATCCTTTGTGGCCTCGTTTATCGCCTTAACAACTTCCATAACATTTATCTTTAAAGGAGAAAGTGTCGGCCCTAGCGGCGGGCCAGGGGTAGCCTTACCGCCCTCGACAAGTACCTTTATCGTCTTCTTAGCCATGACTACTCACCAGTCTTCTTCACGGGCTTTATATAATCACCTGGCACAGTTATTGGTAGAGGGAAACTCGCCTCTAAAATATTTAACACCACCTCGTTTTTAGCCTTATTAATACTCACAACCTCTGCCCTCATGCCACGGAACGGACCTGTTATAACCTCGACGATATCACCCTCCTTAATCATCTCGACCACAGGCTTAGGCTTAACCAGCTTCTCTATCTCCTCGGGCTTAATAGGCTGCGGCTGCCTACTCTTAACATACCTCATATCGGCGATCAAGTAATAGATAGGCTTAACATTTGGCGCCTCTACAACAACATATCCTTTCGTCTCCGGCGGCACTATAATTGAGTATACTTCGAGTCCTTGAATACGTACACGATTATACATCATCATAGCTACATCGATCTCGCGGCCCGCCGTGGTACGTAGTCCATAATACTTGGGTGTAATGCTCAATACAGGCTAGCCCCCGCTATATGTTTCTGGGAAGAGAAAAGTAATGAACAATATTCTTATTATAAACGCTATTCCGCCAACAAGCGTTAATCCGAGAAGCGATATCTTAAGCGTGGTGATATACTCGGAGTAACTCGGCTTGCGTGCCAATAATATGATTTTTCTCCATGAATCTATTAGCTCTCTAAAATCCATTCTGCATCACATCCCTGTTACCGCGTCGAAGGCAAAATATTGCTGAGAAACTCATTAAGGTTGAAGGGCTTTAAATCTTTATACTCTTGGCCAGTACCAATGAATACAATTGGCTTCCTAAGGACATAGGCTATGCTGAGAGGCACACCGCCCTTCTCGTAAGCATCGGCCTTTGTCACAATAACCGCGTCAACACCTACGGCGTCGTTGAAAAACCTGGCCTGTTCTATAGCATCGTTCCCCGTAAGAGCATCAACAACAAGTATCTTTAAATGAGGCTTCGCTACACGAGTGATTTTCTTAAGCTCATCGACCAAATCTACATCTGTATGCATTCGACCCGCCGTATCAATTAGTACAACGTCGTATCCACGCTTCTCCGCAAAGACTATGGCATCGTATGCAAGCGCGGCTGGATCAGATCCGTATTTGCCGGTGAACACAGGTATACCTGTTCTTTCGCCGTGGAGCTTAAGTTGCTCCTGGGCCCCGGCACGAAACGTGTCCGCAGCCACCATCAGGGGCCTATATCCTTTCTCTCTGAGATACACTGCGAGCTTAGCTATAGTAGTCGTCTTACCGACACCGTTAACGCCTAGAAACAATATCTTAACAGGCTTATCCAACGCCGCTATAAAGCCTTCTAGATCTAGAGAGCCCGAAGCCTCGAAGATCTCCCTAATAATGCTTTCCAGATAACGTACTAGTTCCTCCCTACTACGCACTTTCTTACCCTCAATAGCTTCGACAAGTTTCTCTGCAAGATACTCCACAACCTCGTAAGCCACATCGTTTTCCAGAAGCGTTATTTTTAGCTCCTCTACTGCCTCCTCTAG
>JALVHX010000041.1 GCA_027028805.1 Desulfurococcales archaeon
CCTCTAGGAGGCGGAGCGCCTCCTAGAGGAGAGGGGGCTGAGAAGCCGCGTCATAGTGGAGGCGAGCGGGGGGATCACCCTCGAGAACATAGCGGAGTACGCCGCCCTGGGCGTGGATGTTATAAGCACGAGCAGGCTGACCATGCACCCCTATCCCGTAGACATAGGGTTGGAGATAACATGGTGCAGGGGATGCCGTTGACGTTGAAGGAGGGTTGTCTCCAACGGTTTTCCCTAGCCCCTGTATATGCATGTATAGCGTGTAGTGTTGAAGTATAGGTTTACCACAGCCTCCTCCACGGCCACGGCTTCGGCGGCGCGGGCCCCGGCTAGCGCTATGTGGAGGGTGAGTGTGTAGCTCGTATAGGGCTCCAGTTTCATATGGGGCGCCGTGTTTCCCGGGCTTATATTGTATAATTGTAGCTTATCGCCGTCTGCGAGGAGAAGCGTTAGCTTCTCCACCGTTATGTTCCCGGCAACAAGTGTCTCGTCGCCATGGTTTTCTAGTGTTAGAGCTATAACAGCCTCCGGGGAGCCGTTTCGGGGCCCCTTCTCTATGCCCGCCCACGGGATAGAGGCGGCCGGCCCCGGGAGAGGTGTTATGGATACGTTGATTGAGGTCTTCGTGGATGCGGCGCCCGGGCCAGGCCATGGAAGCCTATGGTACAGGTATATGGCTCCCGCCGCCGCCACCGCTATGCTCAGAGCTAGTAGTATTATAAGCCACCTGTCCATTTGTCATCGCCTCCTCTTCTCCTCCTCGTACAGGTATGCGGCCAGGTATAGTATGAGGCCCATGTATTCCCCGAGCTCTCCGAGGAGATCCGCGGCCTCTTTCCTCGACAGCTCCCTCCCATAGAGCCTCTCTAGGCCTCGTTTTACGGCGAGGTCGTCTAGGGGGCCTATGGGGAACTTGTCGTGGACCATGGCTATTGCTAGCTCGGCGCTCCATCTCCCCACTCCATAGATCTCCATGAGCTCCTCCACCGTCTTCTCCGGGCTACGCAGCGCCTCCTCGGTGCTGGGGAGCCTGCCCTCCGCCTCAGCCCTCGCGATCTCTACGAGGGCCCTGGCCTTGATGCGGGGTAGCCGTATGCTCTCCCTGAGCTTCTCGGGGGCGAGCCTGGCCAGCCGCCGTGGTCTTGGGAGCGAGTAGTAGCATCTCTCCCCTATACACATCTTCTCCCCGTATTTCTCGACGAGCTCGGCTGTCTTGTATAATGCTAGCCTCAGCGCGATACGTTGCTTCAACACCACGTCTATCAATGCCTCGTAGAGGCTCAGGGTTCTCCCAGGCCTCAGGCCGGGGTAGCGGCTGGCTAGGCGATATAGAGGGGGATGGCTTCTCAGCTTCTCTAGGAAAGCGTTGTAGTCGAAGCCGATTCTCAGGCAGTTAGCAGTCATCTCGACGGCCTTGGCGAGAACACCGTTTTTCTCGGAGTAGACGGTTATGGCGATACGCGGCCTCCACGGCTCCCCCGAGGCCCTGGCCTCTACGGCTACAGGTATCCTCCACCCGTCAAGCCATAGGAGCCTTCTCCAAGCCCTCGCCTCCCCATAATAGATATAGGGGGTTGGCCTGCCGGGTAGCGAGAAGCGGGCGAGATGAGGCGTTATAGCGTAGGGGGGTTTAGGGAACAGTGTCCGGCTCAGAGAATACATTGCATACACCCGTGAAGCCTCCCGTGGGGACTGGTCGCGCAGAATATTCTCCGCCTCCAAGGAGGGTTTCCACTACTCCTATTTATCCTCCTCCACGGGTTTTGCCTCTTTCTCCATCTCCAGGGAGTCGATGTATTTTCCCGCTAATGCGCCGAGAACAGCACCGGCCAACGTGCTCAACACCACCTCCTCAGGCCTCTTCTTCCTCAAGGCCCCCGCTACAAAGCCTATCAGCGCCCCTATAAGGGTTGCCGCAGGTATCGTTGA
>JALVHX010000042.1 GCA_027028805.1 Desulfurococcales archaeon
GGGACGAGGCGGCTTCTTGTAATAGTAGAGGGGTTCCTCTATGTCCTCTATAATGCTCCTAGACTCCGCTCTAACCACTATGAGGGGAGAGTCAACCCTCCCAATTAGATCAACGATCCTACCTATCCTCTTACTGCTCCTATCATAGACTATGGCGCCCACGAGACCCCTATAATCAGATATACCCTCGTGTGGCTTAACCACGACAACCCCGTCCCTCAAAACACTGTGCACTGTGCCAAGCCTCTTCATGCCGCTGAACACCGCGTATATCTAAGGGGCTCCGGGGGTATTCATGTCTTGTTATATACAGGAGCCTGATCATGGAAAAATATAAGGCCGCATAGACGCCGTGAGGAGAAGCGGCGCCGGTATTATTACGCGTTTTAAACAAATAACTTAAAACACAGGAATATACAGGTAATACATGGTTAACACGTAGACATTACCCCGATACAACCCTATCTCCTAGATCGACGCTTCTTTATCATAGACGCGATCATCCTCAAAACCTCGGTCTTAGCACCCCTCTTATCCACAACCACGCGTTTATCATAAAGCCACCATACACGAGGATACCTCGCATCCTCCACGAGAGGGTTGAGGCCAAGCTTCTCGGCGGCCTCCACGATCTCCTCTATACGTGGATGAGGCACAGCCAATCGACGGGGCACGCGCCTACCCCGGCTACGCGGGAGATCCGCGTCGATATAAGCCGGATATACTACAATCCTTTTCCCCCTATACTCTCTACTCAAAACCCAGCCATCCCCCCGGGCCACCACATAACACGCCGATCCACCAGGCCAGCTACATTATCCAGCGCAGAGAATCCTGTGAACAGGTATTCAATTAATTATACAACGCTATTAAAAACAAGGGGCTCCGCGGAAAACCAGGGCCTACTGGCCTCCTTCTATGAGAACGGCGTTTATTACACCGTCTTGCCCTGGCCTAGAGGTTATGCGTGCAACGCCAACCTCGGTCTTTATGATCGCGCCCTTGGTGAGTATCAGGCGGCGTGCATAGTCCCTGTTAGGCGGGGTCTCGACTATGCTTATAATACGTGCCTTAACAACCTTTTTCTCGCCAGGCACATAGACGTTTGCATACTGCGCCCGGGTTAGCCTAACCTTTATGTTACCGCCGCGTACACGGATTATCTTACGGGCCTCCTGTTTGGCGAGCCTGGTAAGGGTGGGCGGCCTGCCCAGCTCGTGCTTCCTCTTACCCCTATGTCTCCTATATTTCCCACCAGTCGGTTTCTTCAGGTCACGTCCCTGATAGTAAGACATACTGTTTCATCCCCTCCACGACACTATAGGGGATAAATACCCTCCAGCCCCTATATCTATACCCCAAGGCTTTCTCAATCCACGCCAAGGGTTTTTAATATTTCCTCCAGAGAATCCATGCTCACGGGCTCACCATAGAGGCCCGGGTTCATGAAGGGAAACAACGCCGTCAACACCGCATAGTATGATAGATCACTTCTACTTATAAGGCCGCGGCTCAGGACACCCACAGCGCCCAGACCCCTCCCTATACCCGGTCTACCGGTAACAGATTCCATGTAGTCGCCGAGCGTAGCACCACGCCTGAGATAAGCGGCGAAGCCAGGAGGCAGAGGGAACCCGGGGCTGAGACCTATCCCGGCATAGCCCTCACGCGTAACAACGACCGCGGCCTCCGCATCCACGGGATAGCCAGCAATAAAGACAACGCCCGCCTCTATACCCACGCCGAGATCATGGTCTCTTAGAGCCTCCCTAGCACGCCTCAGAGCCAACAAAAGGGTCTCACGAATCCCCCGCGGCTGCTCAATACCCGTGACAACCCTGTAGGCGGAGACCTCTACAACACCCACGTGTCTCAGAGCGCGTCTCGCCCCCCTAATCTTGGCCGGGTTAAGAGTGCCTACGCCGGCGTCCCTATACCTGTACAAGACAAGTCCACCCTCCATGAGAACACGTCGCGCCGCGGCGTCACTTGAATAGTTTTAATAAAGATGAAACATTATACTCTTTATCCCCGGCGGCTGGAGACGCCCAATGGGAGCAACTGTAGCCACGGATATTAATTCACCCAGAGAACCCGGCAACGCTGCTCATAGGAAGGGGGGATCTATGAAGAAGAGCATCGGTAAAACCCTGCTCAGGATCGGAGATAAGGTTCTGAGACCCGTATACAAGCTATACGAGAAATGGCTCTGGCTTCAGATAAAAGACGGCCCGTTCCCGGTACACATAGGCATAATACCTGATGGAAACAGGAGATGGGCCAAGCTACACAACATGGCCGTATGGTACGGACACGAATACGGGTATAAGAGGATACAAGAGGTGCTCACATGGATATGGGAGCTGGGAGTAAAAGCTGTAACAATATACGCCATGTCAACCGAGAACTGTACCCGGAGACCGCCCGAGGAGAGAAACAGGCTCTTCGAGATAGCTGAGAGAGCTCTCAGACAGCTCCTCGAGAGCAAAGAGATCTATGAGCGGAAGATCAGGGTAAAGATCTTTGGAAACATGGATCTAGTACCACCACGTATCGTGGAGCTGGCACGCCGCGTCGAGGAAGCCACCAGGAACCATAGGGAACGATTCCTCAACATCGCCCTATGCTACGGGGGACGCCAAGAGATAGTTGAAGCCGTGAGAAGAATAGCCGAGAAGGTTGCACGAGGAGAGCTCAGGCCCGAGAACATAGACGAGGAGCTCTTCTCAAACCACCTATACACCGGGGGACTACCGGATCCCGACCTCATCATACGCACATCAGGCGAGGTCAGGATAAGCAACTTCCTTCTCTGGCAACTCGCATATTCGGAGCTATACTTCTGCGACGTATACTGGCCCGAGTTCCGGAAAATAGATTTCTGGAGAGCCATCAGGAGCTACCAGCACCGCGAGAGACGGTTCGGCCGATGACTTTTCTCTCAACAACCATGAACAAGAGCACGGCGGCGGCAGACACGGCTATACCCGATAACAAGATGACGAGTATATCCGTAGACGTAATAGCCCGGGAGATATCCGTAGCCGTCGAGTTAGCTGGAAGGCGCGAGACCTTATCAGATATCTTCTGCAGGATAAGCACCGTGAAAACCAGTGGTATTATCCATATAGACTCCATCCATATAGACTCGACAGAGCCGGAGATAACCCTGTAAACCATCCTCCCCATCAACAACACAATGCTGCCAAAGACCACGAGCTGTATACTTGTATCTATAACAGCCACCATCGAGGAGACAGTGATCCCCTGAGTATAGAGGATATAGGTGGAAGCTATAAGCGCCAACGCGTACATGACTACTCCGAAGAAGAAGGAGAAGAATACAAGAGGCGACGCCCTCCACATCCTCCTAGACCAAGCTATGACCCCGAACCCCTTAAGAACCATGACACCGCTAACGATTATCGAGAGAGCAGGTACGAGATAGTTAACGAGGCCCAGGATACTTATAAGCGAGGCAACAAGGATCAATAAGCCAGGGATCCCGAGAAAATACCTGGCATAAGGCTGCTCGTTAACAGCCTTCTTCAAATACTTGGTTAATAAGAGAAACGTCTCCTCAACACCATGAGACTGGTGAACAATAATCCTCTCAACACCCAGAACCACCCCATAGCTATTCAGAAGAGGGAGAACCCTCTCATCGCTAACACCATCGCTGACCAGGAATATATGGGTAAACCCACTGTCCTCCTTCAGCCTCCTCAACGACTCCTCGATCCTGAGCATCGCCTTTAGAGTATCCGTGGAGTGGCCGGCCAAGACAGCTATCTCTACGTCACGGCCCTCTCTCCGAAGCCTCTCATATATTGAGAGAGCCGCCAGCAAAGCATTTACATCAGAATCATCGGGCCGCTTCTTGCCAAACTCTAGGAGAGCCTCGACGACACGCTCATAGCCTATTATAGGGGCCTGTATACCGGTTTTCCCCAGATCATCATCTATGTCGACTACGAGAACAAGTATTTTATCTCCGCCGAAAAACCCCTCAGCCCTTCCCCTCTTCCCCGAGCTCTTCTTCGAGGAACTCATCAACATCACTATATAATAACTTGAGTTCCTCAAGCGTCAGGCGCTTCACGCCCTTCTTTAGTTTTTCCTCAACCTTTTTCTTCTTTTCCATGAGAATAGCCTTAGCCTTAGCCTTCTCTATCTCCCTTATCATCCGAGTATACTTTTCTCTCAGCTCATAGAGCCTCTCAACGAGCTCCTGGATCCTCTGGCTCAGCTCGTTTACACGGCCCTGCTTATCCTCTATAAGCTTCGAGATCTCATCAACCTTGCCGCTAAGCTCCTGGATCCTCTCCCTGAGACCCTGCCTCTTCTCATCGATCTTACTTATCTTCTCGCTTATCTCGTTGATCTTACTGCTCAGCTCCTGTATCTCCAACCTGATCTTTGTGAGCTCCGCCTTGAGCTCAAGAAAGCTCTGCTTCTCCTTCCTAGCCTTCAACGCCGCTTCAAGCATCTTCTCGAGACGCGCAATTTCCTTGATAAGCCGGTTCTCCTCCTCAATGCTGAGGACACGTGTCTGCTGTATCCACTCAAGCCTCTCTATCTCCTTCCTAATAGCAGATATAGGGATCCTCAACTCCCTATCCATTATACGGAGCTGCTGCCTCTTCTCATTAACAAGGTTGACGAGAGCCCTCATCTCGCCAACCTTCTCCCTACGCTGAGCCCTCAGCTGCCGAACCTCCTCTACGAGCTGCCTCCTCTTCTCCGTGAGCTTCCTATATTCTTCCCTAAGACCCTTCAGCTCCTCGATCAACTGCCTCCTCTTCTGCCTAAGCTCCCTGAGCTCGCCTATTAGGCCGAACCTCTCTGTCTTAGCGCTCCTTATCATGCTCCTAACACTCGTTATCTCGGCAGCCAGCTTATCCAGTACCTCTTGAGGGTTTTCCGGGATCTCTATCTTCTGGGCCTCCATGCGGAACATACGCCCCGCGCACACCGTGTTATTTCCTCAAGATAACCCTCGCATCAACCACGAGAGCCTTATCGGGATACGCTATCACGGGGTTCAGGTCGAGAGACTCTATCTCAGGGTTTTCTTCTAAAAGACGCGCAGCAGCCAATATTACCTTTGCTATACTCTCCTTATCCACAGGCGGAGAGCCACGGTAGCCCTCGAGAAGCTTCGCCGCCTTTATCTCAGACATCATCTCATAGGCATCCTCGATGGTAATAGGGGCTACACGGAAAGAAACATCCTTTAGAACCTCGACGAAGATCCCGCCCAGACCAAACATCACCACAGGCCCAAACACCGCGTCGCGGAGACCGCCCACTATCACCTCGAGCCCAGGAGGAGCCATCTTCTGCACAAGGATACCGGTTATCCTGGCCCCATGAGCCCTCTCCGAGACCGTTGCAAGCATCTGCTTAGCCTTCTCAACAGCCTCCTCACGGCTCCTAACACCTATCACGACACCGCCCACATCGCTTTTATGACTTATATCGGGCGAGACAACCTTGAGGACAACCGGGAACCCTATCTTAGCGGCAAGCTCACCGGCCTCCTCAGGCGTCTTAGCAAGCGCCGCCTCCGCCACAGGCGCACCATATAGGCGTATAATCTCCAGGGCCTCGTGCTCGAGAAGCTTGCGCCGCCCCTCACTAAGGGCTCTCTGTATTATATCGCGCGGAGCGCTCATTTCTCGGCACCACTACGGATCTTGTACTGGGAGTAGATGTAGAGCGCCTTGAGGGCCCTAGCCGCCCTCTCCGGCGACTCGTATACGGGTATACCTTTAGCCTCAAGCGCCTCTTTAAACTTCACCGCCTCCTCGCTACCAATCGATATGGCGAGCAGGGGCTTCCTATACCTGCTCCATAGATCATGTATATAGTCTACGAGCCTAAAACTCATCCCAGGTATCTGTGGAAGCGCAACCACTATGACCGCGTCAACATAGCTCTTAGGGAGAAGCCTCTCCAAGACAACACGATACCTCTCATCATCCGCGTCGCCCGTTAGATCAATAGGGTTCTCGACTATACAGTGGGGAGGCAGAATACTGCGCAGCTCCTCCTTGAGCTCGGGCGGCGTCGTAGGCATCTCAAAGCCCTCGCGCGTCAACGCATCAGTCAACATGACGCCTACGCCGCCGGCATCGGTTACCACGTATACCCTGCGCCCCCTCATAAGAGGCTGAGACAAAAGCACCTTAGAGAGATCCATTATCTCGTCAAAGCTCTCCGCCTCTATTATCCCGCTCTGCTTAAACGCCGCCCTATAGACGTTATAGTTCCCGGCCAAGGCCGCGGTATGGCTGGCCGCCGCCTTCCCGCCCCTACTGGTCTTACCCGCCTTATAGACAACTATGGGCTTCGAAGCCGCAACCCTCCTAGCCGTCTCCATGAAGAGACGGCCTCTGCCAGGCTTTATCGCCTCTATATACATTATGATAAGCCTCGTGGACTCATCCTTCTCGAGATAGCTCAGCAGATCCACATCATCCACATCGATCTTGTTCCCATAGCTTATCGCCTTCGACACACCTATATTATAATAAGCCATCCAGTCCAGAAGCGCCGAGGCGAACGCCCCGCTCTGGCTTACAAAGCTTATGGGGCCACGGGGCGGCCTCCTCATCTTCTCATCGGGCAAGAAAAACGTGTCCACGCCGCTCCACGCGTCATAGACTCCGAGACAATTAGGCCCTATAACCCTTATACCATACTCCCTCGCTATCCTCGCAACCTCCTCCTCGAGACGCCTACCCTCCTCAGTCCCCGTCTCCCTAAACCCTCCACTTATAATAATCGCCGCCTTGACGCCCTTCTCCCCAGCCTCCCTGAGAACCGTGGGAACCACGGGGGCCGGGACAACGATCACCACGAGATCAACGGGCTCGGGTATATCCTTTACACTCTTATAACACTTGAGGCCCAGAACCTCCTCGTACTTCGGGTTAACCGGGAATATTTTCCCGGGAAACCTTTTCTTAAAATTCTCAACTATAACGCGGCCAACCTTTCCCTCCTTAACAGTAGCCCCTATTATCGCCACACTCCTCGGGTTAAAGAACTTCTCCAGCAACACGGATCATCCTCCACTCATCCCTACAGCTAAAGACGCCGCCTCGTCTCCACACGGGCGATACGTGCCCATAGACACGTGTAGCGGGGAAAAATAATGGGCTCCCTGATAATTATCGGTAACGGTTGCATCCCAGGTGATTACCGAGAAAACACCGCCGACACAACAATAGCCTATAGTATAGGCGACGGCTCCTCTGTCAGGTAATCCTCTCCGCCCGCAAGGATCCTCTGGAGCTCCGCGTAGAGATTATCTATACCCTGCATAGTGGTGGATGAAACAGGGATCATGTTAGACGCCATGAGACGCGGTATAACCACCCTAAGATCCTCGTAGCCCCAGAGGATCCTTGCACGAGAAGAATATATTTCCTGGACAAGGCTATCGGGGTCCTCTAGGTAGCGGTCAAGCTTCTCCAGGCTACCCGGCGGCGCTAGATCAGCCTTGCTGACAACATTGATCTGGGGAAGACCAAGCCTAACATTTATAGATGCAGCGAGGAGAAGCGCGGAGACAAGGTTACCGGGCTGCTCAAGGAAGAGGCTATCGATAAGAAAGAGCGAGGCCGATTTATAGCCATGCGTCAAAGCCCCCACTATCAGGGGGCCCGCCTCGCGGAAAGCAAATATCTCGAGCTGGCCCGGAGTATCCACTATGACATAGTTGGCCCTTATCCCGTGAAGCTCCTCAACAATCTCCTCTATATCCGCGGCAACAAGATCTATTGACGCGAGCAGGGTCCCGTTAGGGCCCAGCTTATACTTCTCCATAACCTCGCGCGCATCCACATAGTCCCTCACATCCAGATCAGGGCGATAGGGAAGCCACTCCGCCGCCGGGTCAAGGTTGACGGCCGCCGCGTCGAAGCCGTAGGAGGTTAGCCAGTGCTGGAGAGCGCTCGTCAGAAGCGTTTTACCGCTACCAGCGGTGCCGAGCACTATTATATAATACGTCACGGATCCCGCACCCGCCTCAAGCCTCGGGGACGCTCCTCATATATAGTATATGGTGAACCTTGATCCATGGTATCTGCCCCTGATATTCAACCTATAGCCACAGCGTGGACACCTGTTCTCCTCGTCAAGCCTCCACCGGGTTATATAGAAGCCCTGCCTCTCTATAACCAGCTCCCCGCACCTCGGACAATACGTGTTCTCCTTCGGATGCCCCCAGACGTTCCCTATATACACGTGTTTAAGCCCCTCCTCCTCGGCTACACGGGCCAGCCTCTCCAGAGTCGACACTGGTGTCGGTGGGAGATAGCTCATCTTGTACTGCGGGTGGAAGCGGAGAAGATGAAAAGGCGTCTCATCGCCCAGGTTTTCCACGATCCACCTAGCCAGCCTCCTCACATCCTCTTCCTTATCCCCCACCTCGGGTACAACCAGGTTGGTTATCTCTATCCACCAGCCCTGCCGCTTCATCTCCAGCAACGCGTCATATATAGGGCTTGGGTCGAGGACGCCTATGTATTTCTTATAGAACTCGGGGTTTCCTCCCCCCTTGAAGTCCACTGTGGCCGCATCCATAAGGCCGCCCAGCTCCCTTATCATCTCCGGGGTCATGTAGCCGTTTGTCACCATAGTGTTAAAGAGCCCCTTCTTCTTGGCCAGCTTCGCCGTATCATACATGAACTCATAGAATATCGTGGGTTCATTATAGGTGTAGGATATGCCATGGCATCCCTCCTCAACCGCTTTCTCCACAACCTCCTCGGGCGTAAAAGGCTCACCGAATATCATGTCGCGCCTAGCCTGGCTGAGAACCCAGTTCTGGCAGAACCTGCAGTAGAAGTTGCATCCCGCAGTTGATATAGAGAAGACACAGCTACCCGGCTCAAAGTGCATCAAAGGCTTCTTCTCTATCGGATCAGGGTTCGCGGCCGTCAGCAAGCCGTAGACGAGCGTGTAGAGGCGCCCCTCATGGTTATACCTTACACCACAGGCCCCGTATGCGCCGGGAACAATTATACATCTCCTCGCACAGAGATCACACCTAACCCTGCCATCGCCGAGCGGCTCCCAGAGCCTCGCCTCGGCGACACCAGGCCTATCCAGGATATACTTACCCCCCTTCCTTCTGCCAGCCAACTCCCATTACACCCTTCTCCATCAAAGCAAAGGCTTCTCTATAATTATATATCGCGTCCCAGCTAGGTTATAGTAGATTAGAAAACACGCTTAAATCAATTGGAGGTGCCGCGCCGTGACCACAGTTCTAAGGGGAACCAATGACCCTGGGATCGGTGAGCGCCTGGCCGCCCTGCTGGGAGGCAGGGCCTCCGCTATATATACGAAGAGGTTCCCCGATGGAGAACTATATGTACGCGTAGACGAGGAGACGCTGAGAGACACACATATAGTAGTGGTCGACACAATGTATCCCGGCCAAAACGATGCCTGGATAAGGCTGTTGCTAACAATAGATGCCGTGAGGAGAAACAATCCAGGAGCCCGTATAATCGCTGTCGTACCCTACCTAGCGTATAGTAGGCAGGACAAGGTGTTCCTTCCCGGCGAGCCGGCCAGCATAAGGCTTCTTCTAAGGCTTCTCAGGGAAACAGGACTCGACGAGCTATACGTGATCGATATACATAGCCCGGGCAGCCTAGCAGAGTTCAATGGGAGACACGTGAACATAATCGTCTCCGACCTGCTCGCAGAAGCCGTCGTCAAGGAGAAGAATTTAGAGAAACCAGTAATACTCGCACCAGATAAAGGCGCGGTACACAGGGCGCGCACAGCAGCCGAGGCTATTGGGGCAGAATACGACTACTTCGTCAAACACAGGGACAGATACACGGGCGAGATAAGAATGGAGGCTAAGGAAACCAGCCTAGATGGTCGCGATGTAGTGATAATAGACGATATAATAAGCACCGGCGGCACAATAGCCTTGGCCGCGGCAAACGCCAAGAGGCTTGGCGCGCGCCGCGTAATAGCCGCATGTAGCCACGCACTCCTAGTAGGCGGCGCGCGGAAGAAGATGGTTGAAGCAGGCGTAGAGGCCCTCTATGCGGCCAACACGATCCCCTTGAGAGGGGATGAGTGGCTGAGGATAGTCGATGTGAGTGAGAGGGTTGCCGAGGAGATCTCTGGAGGCATGCGGTGACAGGCCATTATACTGTATATTATCAGGCGAGAACCCGGCCCTAGCGGCCGGCGAGCTAGAAGCCCTCCTCACAGTATACGGTGATAACCCCGATATAAGGATCTATACAGGCTTAGCGCTTATATGCGGGCATGCCGCGGACACCGCTAAAAAGGTTGCCGAAAGAGCGGGCTATATACGCGCATGCGGCAGCGTACACGGTGTATATTATAGAGAGGAGCTCGCGGCCGCGGTGGCTGAGGCGGCGGAGAGCCATGGCTCCGTTAGGATAAAGATACATGCGCCCCACGGCTACCTCTCCAGGGATGAGAAAAACAGGCTTCTAAGAAGAATCATAGACGCTATGGGTGTGAAAGCAGATGTATACGGGAAAACAACCATCGATATAGCGGGCCTGGGACCAGACACTTTCATAGTGGGCCTGAGAGAAGCCGAGCAGCCGAGCCGCGAATACTATAGGAGAAGACCATCCACGAGACCCTTTTTTAGAAGCATAGCTTTATCAATAAGGCTTTCACGCGCAATGATAAACCTGTCGCGTACAAAACCCGGCGACACGTTGCTCGACCCCTTCGCGGGGACGGGGAGCATCGTCATCGAGGCATGTATCATGGGGATCAGATCCATCGGCGTAGACATCGACTGGGCTATCACGAGAGGATGCCTCGTAAACCTAGCCCACCACAGGCTCCCCTGTACCTGTATACTAGGCGACAGCGTTGATGAAACACTGGTGGAGAGCATCGACGCAGTGGTAACCGATCCCCCCTATGGCACCGGCGCCAGCAGACACGGCCGCAGCCTAGAAGAGATTTATCGCGGCCTCCTCCGCAACGTCTACGACGCCCTGAAGCCGCGGGGACGCGTGGTTTTCCTAGCACCACATTATGCGAAAAAGCTCGTCGACGACGCCGTTTGTAGAGAAGGATATGTCCCCGTGGCCAGGTACAGCCACTATGTCCACAATCATCTGACAAGGCTCGTATACGTGGTGGAGAAGCCTTGAACGCGAAGTTGTTTCTCCTAGGAACGGGCGCCGCCGTACCCGGGTTCAGGGGGCTACCATGCATTGCTCTCCGCGTAGGCAGAGCCATTTATCTACTCGACATCGGGGAGGGGTGCCAGGCAAGGCTTCATCAAGCAGGACTAGGCGTGGTGAAGATCCGGGGAGTATTCATAACACATCTACACGGCGACCACTATCTCGGCCTATTCGGCCTCCTCCAGACAATGCATATGATGGGGAGAGAGGATGAGCTAGCCATCGTGGCTCCCCGGGGCCTAGAAGCGATTCTGCGGTCGCACCTAGAGAACGCTCCCGGAAAACCCGGCTACCCCATAATGCTAGGCGAGGCAGGCGACGGCCTCGTATATAGAGACCAAGCCGTAGAGGTATATGGTTTCCCCGTAGACCATGGCGTCGATGCCTATGGATACAGGGTCAAGTGGGGGAAAAGAACGCTCGTATACACCGGCGACACCAGGCCATGCAGACGCGTAGTAGAAGAGTCAAAGAATGCATCCATGCTCATACACGAGGCAACATTCACAAGCGATATGAGGGACGAGGCCCTGGAGCAGGGCCATAGCACCGCCGGGGACGCGGCCATGGCGGCGGCAGAGGCTTCTCCGGGGCTCCTTGTCCTCACACATATAAGTCAGAGATACAGAGACTCCTCGAGGCTCTTCTACGACGCATACCGCTTCTATAAGAGAGTGGTTGTGGCCGAAGACTATATGGTTATAATGCTCTAGCCGCCCACTCTCCCCCGGGAGGGAGCCGTGGACGAGGCTAGAACGACTCGAACCTTATCTTTACAGGCTTGCCCAGTATTTCCTCAAGTATCTTCTCATAAGCCTCCAGTCTATCCGCCATAAACCTGTGCTCCCTCCTGGGAACCCTCACGATTATCTGCTCCGTCCCGTTAGCCATCCACAGAGTGTTTACTCCTAGAAGCGTCGCAGGGGCTATGACCTGCTCTATTATATCCCTTATATCGCCGCTTTTCTCGACAACCCTAACCCTTTTCTTCAGCCTAGCCGACAGCTCCCTGTTCAGCTTCTCCCTAAGCATCCTGTCCCGGAGCCCGCGGACGAGCACCACGACGAGGTTGTCGCGTATATACGCCTTTATATAGACACCTTCTCGGAGACCCTTGAGCTCCTCCTCAAGCTCTATCATCTCCTTCATTATCGGTATCTCGTACTTACCCACGACGCCCGTATCGACTAGCCTCTGGCAACGCGGGCAGAGGACGCCGCTCTTAACACAGATCTTGTCCAGAGGGTATCTCAATGCCTCACCATCACCCGCCCGCATCATCACCGAGCTATTTTCGTTAAGAATACACTATTTAGGATTAATAACTATTCTCGCAGAGAACACGCATGCAACACGGCGCAGAGACACTATGATAAGACAAGATGCTCCTTGAACAGCTCCCTCATGATAATCGACGCATACATGCCTGGCCCGAGGCTGAACTCTACTATGAGATTATCCCCCACAGCTCTCACTACGGGATCATGTATGCGGATAACAGTCTCCCTCTCCCAGCACCCCACATATCCCCCGATGATCCCGGGGGCCTCTGGCGCCCCCTCCGCCGCCGCGATATCCCTATATTTCTCATGCGCCGACGGGCAGCCAGGCATTGGCAGCCTGGGAGGCAGAGCCTCTGTCCCCGTAGCCCCTATGAGCATCGATAAGAGCCTGTTGTATAGATAAGCCGCATACGCCTCCACGTATAGCCGGGCCACCGGGCCGAGCACATGGATCGGCGGGATACTGCCCCTCGATACTCTCGAGTAGTAGCGGCGCTCATATATCTGTGACTCCAGGGGCCTTCCAGTGATCCGGGCCCGGTATACGGGGCCGGGCTCTCCCGGGTAGGGCGTGTTAACCATCTCCTCGTAGAAGCCGATGTGATCTGCTAGGACTACGTGTTTGCCCAGTATATGTGTATTGGGCCGCGATACCCCGAACCTCTGATACCCGTAATAAGATGGGACGCGGCCGTTGATCTCCTCTATTATCTCCTCAACGCGCCTCCTGTAGCCCGCGGCCCTCGCCACTATTAACGTGAAACGGTTGCCGATAAGGTGTTTCTTCGAAGGCTTACTGGGGATATATCCTATGACCCGTGCCGTGAACCCCGGGCCCCTGTATAAGCCGCCGCTTCTTCTTAGGAGAGTTTTCTTGACAAAAACGTGCTGTATAGTAGTGGCCGCCCGATCCTTCAGCCCTAGATAATATATGTTGCCGGGAGGAACACGGAGAAGCCGGGCCAGCCGCCGTACAGCCGTAAACGTATCAATACCCCTCTTGACCAGGAGTAGGACCGCGTACTCGCCACTATCCCCTAGGCGCATCGCCTGCTCATCCAACAGCTCCCTCACATAAAAGCTCCGGGGCCCCGGCTTGTAGAGAACCGGTATACTGGACCATGTGGCACAGTACTCTATCCCACATATTCTATCAAGCCTATGGCAGAACCTCGGCAGGCTCAAAGAAGCTTCAGCCCACCCGTTATCCTATCAACCCTGTCCGCCGGGGCAGGGCCTATGGCCACTGCCGTCGCTGTGCCCGGCGGCAACTGTGTGAGACCCGCATCCCTTATAAGCGCGGCTGGCAAGCCCGCGTCGACAGCTTCTCTATATATCCTTAGGAGCTCCTCGAGCCCCCGGACCCGGACAGCTATCTTTTTCTGACCACTAGACCACCAGGCGTCGAACCACCTCTTCTTCTCCCTATAAGCTATGAACGCCGCCGTCACCGCCGCGTGCGCGGCCTGCACAGCCATTTTGCCGCGCCCCATGCCTAGATCTGTTCTAACAGCTATGACCTGCTTATACTCCTCCAAGCCACACACCCTCCAGGCCACCCGATAGTTTTTTAGGGACCGGTTAATAGTTGTAGCTTTAGCAACACCGCTATACATGCATGGCCCCAGTGGTGAGCAACTGTGGCGGCATCAAAGTACCAGCTATCACCGATACTTGAGGCGGCCACCCCGCCTATATGCAATAGCTGTCACCGACCCATAGCGCCCGATGAGCAGGCCGTGCACTTCCACTGCCCCAACTGTGGAACCGTAATAATATGGAGATGTAAAAAGTGCCGCAAGCTCTCGGTCCCCTACACGTGTCCCAGCTGTGGCTTCAGGGGGCCATGAGACCCCTGTTTACAAGTAAAGACGTGATTGCCCAGCATATATGGGTGTAGGAGCCATGGCCAAGGTTCTCGTCCTCCTAAAAGTTCTCCCCGAAGACATAAACATCGACCTCGAGGAGCTCAAGGAGAGGATCGCCAAGGCCTTGCCGGAGGGCTACGAGGTGAAGGGACACGACATCGAGCCCATAGCGTTCGGACTCAAGGCTCTCCGCCTCTACGTATTCATGCCCGAGGAGACGGAGGGAGGCACAGAGGTTTTAGAGAAAACAGTTGAAAACGTTGATGGAGTCAGCCAGGTGGAGGTTGAGGCTGTTCACCGCGTAAGCGAGGGCTAATGGAGACGGAGACAGGGTATCGTGGGGGCAAGAGTCTCTGCAACAATAGTGGTTTTTATTAACACGTATCAGCTGATTATATTCGTCCCACTAATGGTTCACAGTATCGTTTCTCCTCCAGGGGCACGGTATTTTCAAGCTATTTAAAGGGCTTTGCATTATACATAGGGTCTGGGTGACAAGGAGAAGCCTTGTTCCCTCCAGAGGCTTACCTGGTACAAGGAGACACGTGTAGTGAAACGGTGGTGCCGGGTTGACTTATAGGAGCGCGTATACTTCGAGGAAGGTAATACTCCGCGTAGTAGAGGCCCACCACAAGGATAGCGGCAAGGGGATAGCCAGGATCGACCCGGAGGTTATGAGGAAGATAGGGCTGGAGAACGGCGACATAGTTGAGGTTGAGGGCCGCCGCCGCACCGTCGTCAAGGTGGTGCAGGGCTCGCCCGAGGACAGGGGGCGCGGGATAATACGCCTCGATAATATAACTAGGCAGAACGCGGGCGTTAAGATAGGCGACAAGGTAGCGGTCGCAAGGATAGATGTGAGGGCGGCCCAGCTCGTAAAGCTTGCACCGAGCAAATTCTATGCATCAAACGATGCAGGGTTCTCACGATTCGTTAAATCAAGGCTTCTCGAGAGACCTGTCCTAGAGGGAGACCTGGTAGTCGTACACATGGTGGGCCAGTCCCTGACGTTCAAGGTCGTTATGACGAGGCCCGCCGGCCCCGTTATAATAAAGAATACAACCAACATCGTTATCCTAGAACGGCCCACCGACGTGATCAAGGTTCCCAGGGTCACCTACGAGGACATAGGCGGGATGAAGCATATAATACAGAGGGTGAGGGAGCTCATAGAGCTACCGCTACGCCACCCAGAGCTGTTCAGGAAGCTGGGCATAGAGCCGCCTAAGGGAATACTGCTCTACGGGCCCCCGGGAACAGGGAAAACACTACTAGCAAAAGCAGTGGCCAACGAGGCTGACGCAAACTTCATAGCGATAAACGGGCCCGAGATAATGAGCAAGTTCTATGGCGAAAGCGAGCAGAGGCTAAGGGAGATATTTGAGCAGGCTAAGAAGAACGCTCCATCGATAATATTCATAGACGAGATAGACGCCATAGCGCCGAAGCGCGACGAGGTTGTGGGAGAGGTTGAGAGAAGGGTTGTGGCCCAGCTCCTAGCGCTCATGGATGGGCTTGAGAGCAGGGGAGACGTAATAGTCATAGCCGCCACCAACAGGCCCAACGCGCTCGACCCAGCCCTCCGCAGGCCCGGGCGCTTCGACAGGGAGATAGAGATACCGTTGCCCGATAAACAGGGCCGCTACGAGATACTCCAGATACATACAAGGGGAATGCCGCTAGCACCCAACGTGGATCTAGAGAAGCTCGCCGAGATAACGCACGGCTACACGGGAGCGGATCTGGCGGCGCTCGTAAAGGAGGCCGCGCTCCACGCACTACGGAGGTATCTGCCCGAGATAGACCTCGACAGCGACACGATACCCGCCGAGATACTCGAGAAGATGGAGGTTAGGATGGAGGACTTCCTAGCCGCATACAAGGAAATAGTCCCCAGCGGGCTCCGCGAGATCTATATTGAGGTCCCCGAGGTCCACTGGAACGACATAGGTGGTCTCGACGAGGTCAAGCAACAGCTCCGCGAGGCCGTGGAGTGGCCTCTCAAGTACCCTGAGGCGTTCCGCCGGCTCGGAATAAAGCCGCCT
>JALVHX010000043.1 GCA_027028805.1 Desulfurococcales archaeon
CTAGGAGACCTGGGTGTCTAGAGCCTTGAAGGCTATAAGGGCCAAGGCCCTCATACACTGGGGGCTCTCCATAAACCATTTTTTCGGCACAAAGAGCAGGCCCGCTCTCCGCATAATACCCCCCACAACCCTGATCGGGGCCCTCGCGTATCCCCTGGCCCGTCTCCGCAGGTGGCCCGAGAACAGGGACATGTATACGAGCAGCTCGGATAGGCTGCGCGGCATGCTCCGGGGAGTATACTATACGGTGCTGACCAGGGACATATACCCCTTCACGGCCTACGCGGAGAACACGAAGATAATGTTCTACAAGGATACCGCCCACATGTTCTACAAGGACGCGGCCCCCGTACACAAGCTATACAGCGTCCTGCCCGTCGAGATAGAGATCATGTATCTGGTTGACGAGACGAGTGCTGAGAGCCTCCTGGGCCCCATATGGATGGAGACCCTGGAGGCCGCGGCCGCCTCTATAGCCAGGATAGGCGCGAAGGAGTCCCATGTATCGGTGGATAAGGTGAGCATAGAAGACGCCGAGATCACTGTGGCCGATGGAAGGGTTTCTACGAGATACACGGTGCCCATAGGCGCGTACCAGCCCCCTCTCAGGGTTAGGGGGAGATACATGGTTGCCAAGCTCGTCGACTGGAGGAGGGCTAGTATAGGGGAGTATCTCGGGAAGCCCGGGATCCTCGTGGCCCAGCCCGAGACAGGGGAGCCCGTCGAGGTCGAGGGCGCCTATAAGGTGATCAAGGTGGGGGCAGAGAACCTGGTACCATGGTTCCCGGGGTGAGCAGGGAGATGGCTGAGACAAGGCTTGTGCTTCCGCCGGAGGGAACGTATCTCCGCGACTACGCGTTGCTATCATACGCCATGATAGCGGAGCGCCTCTATCTGTCAAGCGCGGGTTTCACGGCATATATCTCGGGAGACACCGTGGTGTTCAAGGGGGTCGATGACTATGAGCTATGCGCCGCCATCGCGTCCTATTACGAGAAGACACTGGATCTTGTTAAGAAACGGGTTGAGACACAGGATATACGGTACCCGGCTCCCCACTTCAACGATGTAAACACTCTGGGGAAAGCCCTCGGCGTCAACCTCAGGGCCAGGAAGCCGAGATATAATGAGCTCTTCGGCATAGTTGTGGAGAAAGCGCTGGGGCAGCTGGGGGAGAGGAGCGGGTGCAGCTTCTATCTAAGAGAGCTGGGCGCGGCTAAGCAGGGACGCGGCGCCCTGATTCTGGGAGACGAGCGTGTCTCGAAGACCATAGCTCCTCTCCAGCCCCTGAAGCTGGAGAAGTATAAGCACGCCAAGACCTATTCCTCGTTCCACGTCAAGGGAGACGTGAAGATGACTCTGGGCTACGCCGCGCTGCCGTTGGCGGCGTGGCTGTTATCCTACATGGGCTTCCACGGGAAACTCGTGTTCGCGATGCCGACAACCGACGACTCCGTGAGAGCCATAGCTGATCCCGGGTACACCGGGATGCTCTCAGAGGTATTCGAGGCCGGGACAGGCGACGCGTTGGCGGAGAAGCTGTATGGTGAGAAAGGCTACTATACGAGCGTCGCAAGGGCTCTCGCGGGCAGGGGCACGAGGCCTCTTGAGGCCTACCTGTTGGTACAGGAGATAGAGCTCATGGATTATCTCTCGAAGAACGCGTATCTCCCGATAAGGGTTCTGGGAGTATACTTTGATGGCCGACGGTTCACGCTCGCCGACGACCTGGTAGTGGATCCCGGCAAGCTATACGGGTTCGCCACGAGGCTCTCCCAGGCATACGGCTCCGAGAGGCTCGCGGGGGTTATAGTGGAGCTGGCAACCTGCGCCATAAGAGGCTATGAGGCGAGATACAGCGACTACTGTAGAAGACGATACGGGGACTCCGCGACGGCT
>JALVHX010000044.1 GCA_027028805.1 Desulfurococcales archaeon
GCCGATATAGGATAAGTGATGTATATCAGCATCCTCCATTATCAGGCTAGCCTTAACCTCTACCGCGAAGCCAATGACCGCGTTATCACATATAACGCTATAGGGCCTTATACGCGCGCTAGGACCCACCGTCACGTTTCTACCTATATAGACGGGACCCTCAATATATGTCCCGGACCGGATCCTGCTCCCCTCACCAATATATACAGGTCCATGAATATATACACCCCTCTCAACTACACCGTGTATCTCCGTGGAAATATTCTCCAACGCCAACCTGTTCGCGTCAAGCACATTCCACGGCCTACCAACATCGATCCACTCACCCTTCAATACATGGAGCTTGACCTGCCTAGACGCCGCGAGCCTAGAGACCGCGTCGGTGAACTCTATTTCGCCACGGCTACTCACAGGTAGGTCGAACACCACGCTCCTCAACGCGTCTAGAGAGAACTTATATATCCCTGCATTAGCTATCTTGGAGGGCGGCTCCTCGGGTTTCTCGACGACACCTTTGACAAGCCCGTTTTCAACCACGAATACACCATATTCCCTGGGATCATCAACCTCTACTCCAACGACCACGTCTCCCTCAATACGCGATAATTCTTTATAGACGCTCCAATCACTCATAAATAAGTCGCCATAGACGATCAATACATCGTCTCCGTCGCCCAACGCCTCAACGGCTTTCTGGACAGCGTGCCCCGTGCCCCTCTCCTCACCCTGATCGACAACCTTTATCTTTGATCCCAATGGATGCTTCTTAACAGCCTCCTCGAGCACATCCTTCATGTAGCTGGCCACAACAACTATTTCATTAAGCCCATCTATAGAGGATAAGGCGTCGAGGTGCCAGTATATCAACGGCCTACAGAGCACTGGTATAAGGGGCTTAGGCCTCGTCTCTGTGATCGGTCGTAGTCTGACCCCCTTGCCCGCCGCTAATATTATGGCCTTCATTTTCATCCAACCAATTATAGAGAACTGTGGCTAAAGCTATAAGTCCTGCGGCCGCCGCATAGTCCGTGGAGAGCGTTACGCCTGGAGCTATATCCACCACCATGTCGGCGAACCTGTATACGCCTGGAGGTATGCCTTCCCTTGAACCAAACAACAGGTTAATTCTTTTCCTTCCCCTAACAAGCCGCGCAAGCTCTTCGGCAACATCCCCGATATATCTTCCCTCAGGCTCAAACACTATTATCGGCTCACCCGCCCGATCCCTCACGAGCTGATGAAGATCCTCTAAGTAGACGGGTACGCGGCGCGGTCTCCTACCATAGCTCCTAGCCTGTATACTATATCTCGACTCTATTCCCTCAGCAACAGAGTTTATGAATAAAGCAAGCTGCACGGCGTCCACGAGGCCGGCCGGTGCCACCACGAGCTCCTTTACCTCAAAGTTCTGAACCTCTCTTCCAATCCTCTTACCCATAACAATGACCGAGTCACGGGGACCGAGATACGGCATCTGGACAACGGCGATCCTGTTAAAGAATTTGTAGAGAGGCTTTTTGCCTGGCGCCATTTTCCGCCTAAGCATAGAGCCCGGTATTATCGATATATAGGCCTTATCACCAATAATCTCTACCATCACCACCTTATCTGGGCGAGACAGGTTAACCGAGGCGCCGGTGACCCTTCTAACCATATCCCCCACGACAACATTAACATCTATGCTCGTGAACCCGTGTCTCCCGCGGCGCGTGGTTCTAACGGCAAAGCTCTCGTCCCTGCTTATCATGTCCCTGGCAAGCTCAGCCGCTTTCTCAGCTATAGCCCTGGGATCCGCGGGAGCCACCGCCTGAATATATAGCACCGTATCAGCCTCAACAATCCTTTCAAGGATCTCCTTGTAAAGCCTCCGGGGCTCAAGCTTCCCGGCCTTGACAAGGACAAGGCCCTTGAAGCCGCGGGGAGACGGTATAACAACAGCCTCCTCATCGATCTCCTTTATACGGGACGCGACAATCCTCTCAAAGCCCAAGGCTGTCTTAACTAGTATATCCACGTTTCCCACTCCCACAGCAAAGCCTTACTGGATACCGTGTCTGCTCTAAAGTATTAATGCACGACGCTACTACGCTACACCTCCGGCTTTGAACCAGATAGATGCTGCGGGATAACCTGGAACCAAGCTACTCCAGGCCTACCTAGTCCGGCGACACAATATTATAAATACTTTGATCGGCTCTAAACTTTGAGAAATAGTATCGTTTTATCAATATATTATAATACAATAGATCCATGGTTATATAATAGATTTATCCAGCAACAGGAAAACTAGGAGTATATAGAAACAATGACGGCGTCTTAGAAAATAATGTTTTGTTACTAGAACCTGTTCAGCCACGACTAGTCGCTAGTGGCGATACGACAGCCGCCGATATGGGTCCCTCGGGACCAGGTATCATGAGGAGCTTTGACTTGTATATCACCGCTTTTCTGATCGGGTATATTTTCCTAGCCTTCTCCGCTATCTCGTTGCTTAGCTTCCCGAATATCATTGCCTGAACCGCCTCATCATACGTCATCTCAGGTATACGGGTCATTATGATGTCGCGCATAATTTTTCTTATAGCCCTCTTCTGGCTTGTCTTACACCTATAGCTTGTAAGCGTCACCGCCGTTATCCTCAGATGATACCCATCTTTTGTCGCGACATTGAATATGCCGGTGATCTTGCTGCTCTTTCTCCTTATAAGGCTCTTCATATAGTCTCTCGATAACTCTATCCTCTTAAGCCTAGTCTTCGCTATAAGGTTCTCCTCGTCAACCTCTATTATCTGGAAATATAACATGATATAGATCTGCTCGGGATCACCTGTTATATCATATAGCGTTGTCTCCATTACACGGCCTATCAGTTTTAGGGGATCATCGGCGGGCGTGGTGCCCACAACTACTTCACCGAACACGGGCGGCGCAAGCACCTTGTACCATTTCTTTAATTTCCACTTATCCTTGACGGCTACTCTTCTCCTCCGCCGAGGCACCGTGTCCACCCTCTCTAAGGGAGATAGATAACCGGGGTTATTTAAGGATTCCCGGAAACACGCGTCCTCTCGATCATGGATGCTATGGACAAGATCTCGTCGAGAGTCTGCCTAAGCCCCATTATTCTGCGCGGAGACAAGGGGACAGTGATTGTGATCACGTATTCGTCCTCGCCCAGTCTATCATACATCGCCATATAGGCCGGTGTATCCATGTTGTCGGGCCTAAGCGCCTTGGCAAGAGCCTCGAGAAACCTCTTCTCTCCGCGAAACACGAGCCTTGTATCAACGCTCAAAGACCTCTCACCTCAACCATCTGTCTATCATCAAATGCATACGCGGTATCTATTTTTCCATAAACCCTGATTAGCTCTGATAAAACAGTATAGTAGCCATCACCTGTCTCTATAACTATGGGCTCGTTCTCCGGCAACCAACCCAGGAAACGCAACGCCTCTACATATATCTCCGGCCTCCTTATATAGTGCGACGAGAACACCGGCTGACGGCTCACATAGTACTGGTTTATATTACTGGCCGCCTCCTCGGCCACCACGGATACCATATAGGAATATGTGAAAAACATCTCCGTCAACACGTTATCGAACCTGGCCAGAAACGGTATCCTATATACACTAGCCGAGTCCACCGAGAGATAGGTTAGGAGGACGCCATATATCTTTGTGAGATACGGGTTTTTAGGAAAAACACTTGTCCAGAATATTTTTCCCAGAATATTTACTAGATACATTGGATCAACACTGTATCTAGACGTTATCATCTCCGTTATACCGGCCACTAAATGCTTTATATCGCCGCTATCCATTTTCATAAACTCTTCGTGAAACGATACATTGCCAGGATCATCTATGCCCACGACGCGTTTAACAAAAGACTCCGCCGCCACCCTGTCTCCCGTGAGACCCGGCATATATGGCACGATCGTATTGGATAGCGCGTCCACGTAGCTCGTGGCCTCGTCTACCCATAGCCTAAACCCCACGCCTCCATCGATAATATTCTCCGATCTAAGCTCCTCCACAAGATCCTCCAGACCCTCAAAGCCATTAGCGCCCCTATCAACTCCTCTAGCAACACACCCCACAAGCGCCATGAGCTTCGGCTTGTTCCCAACAATCCATATCTCTTCCAGAGCCTTTACAGTGGAGTAGGAGAAACACCCATTCCGCTCCTCTACGATAAACCTGGAGCCGCGGAAACCGGGCACCTCGTCAACTCCGATAAAAACAGCGGGTTCTTCAACCACGCGTGGATCAAGGGTTACTACAACCTCTATATCATTCTTCGAGAAAACCCTATTAAATATGGCCGCGGAGACGAGCTCATCGATTCCCGTCAACGCGAAGACGTATATGAAGCCGGCCGCCCTCGCCTTCTCCACTATATCGTGCAGCTTATCACCGGCCACAGGCATATCACCACTATCCATCAAAGAGACGACAACCGGGCATATGCCTGTTAACTCCATATATTAACCCAGCCCACATATAGACATAGTGCTTACGTATACCACGTGCTCCTCTATAATAAGAACACCGCTACAAGGCGGCGAAGATGCTGGTAAGGAAGAAGGGAAACAGATGGCTAGACTACATAGTCTCCGATACCATAAGACGTATTCAGAGCGTCGAAGACGTGTTCCTCGAGAGAATCAAGGAATCGGCCGAGAAACCACTATACTATACAGCATTCATCATACCCTATACCCTGTGCCATGCAGAGAAGGGGAAGGCAGCTATCGATATATACCGTGCCCTGCTCGGCGAACAATACGCGGAGTATAGCGGTGTGACGGCAAAGCTTGCATCTATATGTAAAACTATTCACGAGGAAAGCCCCGACAACGTTATAGAGGAGCTCCGCTCGCTTCTCGGAGACGACATGGATACGGTGTTAGCGTCAGCAGAACTTCTCATACGGGTTCTACACAGAACTATGAGGGGGCGAGAGGAGGCGGAGGCCGCTATTAGGGCGGCGAGAGCCTATTCTCTCCTCGAGAACAGGGTGCTACCATATGTATATGTAGACGAGAGCCTGTTGCGCGAATACCTACTCATAAGCCGCCTGCTGGGGGAGCGAGGAGCCGTCGTCAACGATGTTATCACACGGATAGTGAACACCGCCTCAAAGCTACTGATACGAGGCTACACGGTGGCCTTTACGGGGCCTAACGGGGTCGGTAAACACGTCCTCTCATATCTTGTTGCAAAGAACCTGATGAGCCATGGGATACGTGTCGCTGTATCCAAGAAGTTGAACAGGGGGAGACGCGGCGTACTCCAAATAGTGCCGCTAATAGATAAACTAAACAGCCACTATAGGTTATGGAAATTCTTCTTTACACAACCAGAGGAGACCTTGCTCGTAATAGATCCTGATACATATAAATGGCTTGTGGTCAACGGCTTCATATCGGAGTCGAATATACAGCTGGTTAACTACAAGAGGATGGTCTCGCAGAGCGAGACGCGTTTCACGAAGAGCTTTATCGTGATCGAGATATCTCCCGAGATATATAGCGAGGAGACACTTAGAAAAATACATGAGAAATGGTGTGGCTCACCCAGCTTAGCTGATGGATCCACGCTACCCCTAGACATAGTATTGGAGTGCCTAATCGACGGAGAAAATGACCCCTATAACATGCTACGTGAGAGATACATGAAGCTAGGCGAGCCGGGTCGCCACGCTATACATGTAGCCTTGGCCGCTAGAACTAAGACTGTTCACGCCTCAGCCATAGCTGGGGCGAAGCCGCCGGAGCCAC
>JALVHX010000045.1 GCA_027028805.1 Desulfurococcales archaeon
GCCGCGTGGCCGCGGAGCACATGAGGATTATCTCGAGGACGAGCATAGTTGTGGCCTCGGCCCGCAGGCCCCGGCTCTACAGCCGCCTAGCCACACACGTGCTGGTGCTGAGAAACGGGAGGGGACGCGTATCACCCGCCACCCGTCTCCGCGCCAGGGACGCGGTGGTGGAGGTCGCGGTGGGGACAAGTGATCCACGGGTGGTCGTGGAGAGGCTTGGCGGGCTCATACGGGGTCTATGGGTTAGGCGTGGAACAATACTCGTCTACGCGGAGCCCAGGAGGATGCAGGGGCTCATCACGGCGCTCCGCGAGATGGCGTGGAGCGGCCTCATAAAAGGCTACCGGGTGACAGGCGTTGTTATCCAGGATAACTAGGGCGGCGAGAAAAGCATCCAGGGCCGCGGAGCTCGCCTGGCACAAGCTCCGCGGCCTCGAAGCCCTCCTATTAGCCTACGCCGCCGCAAACCCAGTACTGCTCGCCTCAACAGGGTTCCCACAGCCGCTCCTAGTCGCGGAGGCCGTGGCCGCGTCGGCCGCCGCTATACATGCCTCGGGCCGCGCCACCGAGGCCGCCGAGAAATCATGGATCCCAGCCGCCCCTGGATACCGGGCCGGCGCACTGGTGTCGATATATGGCTCGGCGGGCTTCCTCGCAACCATCGCCGTGCCCGCCGCGGCCCTCGACCCCGCGCTACTCCTGGCCCCGGATCCCTGCGCCGCCGCGGCGATAAGCCTCCTCTACCCGCTAGGCTACTCGTTGTCGCCGGGGGATCCTAGGCTCCACGCCGCGCTCGCCTCACTATTGACCACCGTAACATATGTAGCGGGGGGATGGGAGGCGGCTGTGGGGGCGGCCGGGCTCTACGTGTTGTTCTCAACGCTCTCAAGGCTCCTCCGCAGAGCCGTGGGCCTGTAGCGTCCCCGGGGGGAGAGGAGCCGTTGTGGAGAGGGATGAGCTGTTGAGGGGGATGGTTCCTTGGCGGCGCCGTATATAAGGGGCCTCGTACTGGTTCTCCTAGTATCCTCCGCGGCGACCCTGGGCTTCCTGGCCGCCGCGGCTCACCGCCCCATTGTCGTGGATAGGGGGCTCATAGCCCCCCTCTACTCGGGCTACGCGGTGGGCGTTGTGGGCCGTTTCCTCCACATAACCCATGTATTCATATATAGGGTGGGGGAGGGGCCGCGCCGGGGCTTCGCGGAGGCTCTTGTCATAGTGCTGTCTAACACCTCTTTCTACGTGGAGCCGGCCCGGGTGCATAGATACGTCTACCTCGCCGGCGGCTCGCCGCCCGTTGTCCCCGAGGGGATACTGTGGCCCGAGGGCTATAATAGGAGCGTGTACTCTGTGCTCATAAACACGAGCTCCACATATGCCGTGGGGACAGGGGAGACGAGGCTGTCCTGGTACGCCGGCTACCTCGCCGTAGTGGTTGACGCGCTCTATTATACAGGGGACTTCGTAGAGCTCGACGAGCTCATACCACCAAGGATATTCTATCCCGGCGCGGCTCCCGGGAACACGTATATCCGCGACCTCTACCTACGCTCCCTCAACGATACCAGGTACGCGGAGGCGCTCGGCTACATAGCGGCCCGGGGACACGGGGAGGCCGCCTCGGGGATCAGGGTTTACTCCGAGACCCTTCTCTCACCGGGCCCCGCCGTCCTGGCGAGGGCTACGGGGATCCTTCTCCTAGCAGTGGCCGCGGCGGCCGCCGCGAGACCCGGGGGCCGTGGGAATAGGGGAGGCGGCTAGAAGCCTGTGCGCTGGTAGAGGTGGCGGATCACCAGGGAGGCCGCGTAGAGCGCCAGGGCGGCCAGGGCGTATATCGTTATCTCGTACACCTTATGGGTTGTCTCGAGATCAACGGTTGTCCTGGCAACCACCGTGACC
>JALVHX010000046.1 GCA_027028805.1 Desulfurococcales archaeon
ATGTATACGTCGACATATACTCCGAAGGCCCCGACGCGTACTCGGCGGGCCTAGCCATAATATCCCTCCTAGCCCTCACCGCATGGATCCATAGGGCTAGGAGAAGGCTCCTGGAGCGCCAAGTGCTTCTCAGGCTGGCCGTGCTCGCCGCCGTCTACGCGGTGGCCCTCGCCTCGATCTCGATATATGTCTCCGCTTACTCCGTTACAAGGGTTAGCGTATACGGTATGAGGAAGCCGGCGGAGCTCAACGTGACAGCCGTCTCCACCGGCGCCTTCAGGCTCGGCATACTCGACCCGGATATAAGGTATCCATCGATAATAATGGTTAAGTCTAAGACGCCGTTCAGCGTGATAATAGCCTACTATGAGGAGATCAACGGCTCATATGTGCTTAGGGACTCGGAGAACCTGACAAGCCTCACCACGTACTATACGGGATACATAGAGCCCCTCGGGCGCCCTGAGAGGGGGAGAAACGTTCTCGTGCTCGCGATGCCCGCGGACAGCATTATCGTTGAGTATAGGAAGGTTTATTTCGTGGAAGAGAACCCTGAGCCCCAGCCGCTCATAAAGCTAGCCCCGTCGATAACAACGGCGTCGCTGGTCGCGTTGGCGGCGTTCACGTCGCTTAAGGAGCAGCGCAGTAGCCCGCGCCGCGCCATGGCCGGCGGGGGCGGCGAGCCTGCCGCGGAGCCTGCCGGGATAGAGGGTGTGTCTGGGCAGAATTCTCGTGTGAACCAATATTAGGGGTAAAGCCCTATTTCTTCTAGGAGAAGGCGTGTCCCGGCGTATCGGTATAGGTGGGCCCTGGATAAACCATACATCGAGGGATCCAGGTCTTGGTTGGAAGCGGCGTGAAGGAGCTTCTCGTCACAGCCCATAGGTTTGTCGAGGAGCTTGCGAAACCATTTGTTGGGAGAGAGGAGGAGGCGCGAGCGATAGCGCTCTCGATTATCTCGGGCGAGCACATAGTATTGATAGGCGAGCCGGGCACCGCTAAGTCGGCGCTGGCGCGGCGTGCCGCGGAGCTCATAAACGCTCGTTTCTTCAAATACCTGTTGACGAAGTTCACCGAGCCCGACGAGCTCTTCGGGCCCCTGGATATAAGTGCTCTGAAGCAGGGCCGCTATGTGAGGATCACGAGGAACAAGCTCCCGGAGGCCGAGATAGCGTTTATAGACGAGATATTCAACGCGAACTCCGCTATACTAAACATGTTTCTAACAATAATGAATGAGCGCATAGTGTATGATGGCTACAACGAGATAAAGGTCCCCCTCTGGACGATGATAGCCGCCACAAACACTGTGCCGGATGAGCCGGAGCTCCAGGCACTTTATGACAGGTTCCTTTACAGGCACTTTGTGAAGCCGGTTAGCGAGGACAAGTGGCTCGACCTCCTAGACGCGGCCTGGAGGATAGAGGCAGGCTACTACTCAGCGGCCGAGCCGTTGCTGAGCATGGATGAGATAAGGATGCTTAACAAGCTGATATTCGAGGTTGATCTCAGCGGGATCAAGGAGAAGCTTGTCAAGCTGTACGCGGTTTTCGAGGACCACGGCATACATGTCACTGATAGGCGTAAGGGGAAGGCGTTGAAGGCTATAGCGGCCAACGCCCTCCTGGAGGAGAGGCTGAAGGCCACCGAGGAGGATCTAATGGTGCTGAGGATAATAGCGCCGAGAGACGCCGATGAGACTGAGCAGGTTCTAGCCATACTCCTGGACGAGATAAAGGCCACCGAGCGGCACCTCAAAGAGCTCTCGGAGATAGAGGCTAATATAAGGGAGATCAAGAACTATGTTGCGAGAACCACGGAGTTCGAGCCAAGGCTCGTGGATTACCTGAACAGTCTCCAGACCACGAGGAACAAGCTCAAGAAGCTTGCGGAGGAGACGACAAATGATCTCGTCAGGCAGAGGGCTAACGATGTGCTAGCCGAGGTGAACGAGGCCATAGATCTTATACGTAGAAAGATAGGGCTCTAGGATGCATAGCCATGTCCACCGGCTCTAGGAGAAGGCTTATCCTAAGGGAGTCCCTGAAGGGAGTGCTACGTAGAATAAACTATGCTGATCCACTGGTCAGGTATAGGGGCTCCAAGGTAATAAGGCTGGCCAGGATACTCGGCGATACAGAGGAGCCCGGGCTAAGCCTCCCCATGGCCATTGATATATTCTATACATTCTACCTGCCCGCCCCCGTCCTCGAGGAACGCTACAACCTCCCCAGGAGCCTATGGTTCCAGCACAGGATAATAGACACGCTTCTCTCGGGAAGCTTTATACATGATATAAGGAGCAAGACTGTTGTCGACGGCTTAATGAGCAGTATAGCGGCCGGCGTGTTTCTAACAGAGCTTAGAAGCGAGCTTGAGAAGAAAATACAGTATAGGGGCGAGGGCAGGAGCCGGCCAAGAAGCCTCGAGGAGTATAGGGAGGAGGTCACAGAGGAGGAGCTCAGGAAAAGCGTTGAGAAAGCCATGGCTAATACTATGAGGGATGTCGAGAACGCGAAGAAGATCAGGAGCATCATAGAGGGGGATCAGCCCGGCAACGTGAGCATGCTAGCCTACGAGGAGTATGCGCCTGAACTAATAAAGCTGGCCAGGAACACGGAGGTCGTAAAGATACTGGAGATACTGGCGGGCTTCAAGCCGTGGAGCGTGAATATCCCTGAGAGGAGGAGGCGGAGCAAGCACGGCGAGATAACTGGATACGAGCTTGGGAAAGAGATAGAGCGCATAGTTCCCTCGGTTCTCGCCATGCCCGACGAGGTTTTCTATCTAAAGCTTCTAGAGGGGAGACTGCTTCTCTACCAGAAGCTGTTGAGCCAGGGCAAGGGCCCATTATACGTGTTGATTGATAAGAGCGGAAGCATGGATGGAACGAAGATCATCTGGGCCAAGGCCGTGGCGCTCTCCCTCTACATGAGGAGCCTTAGGGAGCACCGGGAGTTTTATCTACGCTTCTTCGACAGCGCCCCCTATCCCATGGCCAAGATCGATAAGAGGCCCAAGGTTAAGCAGGCGCTTAAGCTGATGGAGTATATTGCGAGGATCAAAGGGAGCGGGGGAACAGATATCTCCAAGGCGATTCTATCAGCGTGCAACGATATAAGGACGGGGAGCGTAAGGGAGACAAGCGACATAGTATTAATCACCGATGGCGTCGACAGGATAGCGGAGCAGGTTGTATCATATAATCTGAAGAAGAGCAATGCGCGCCTAATAACAGTCATGATAATGGGGGATAATAAGAGCCTCCGCCGCATATCCACGAAGTATCTTACAGTGAAGAGGCTCAGCAGAGAGGATATGTTGAAGGTGGTGGAGGCCTAGGCGCGCTCCACCACGCCATGTTTTCCCTGCCCTGTGTTCTCCGAGGACTCCATGAACAGCCTTATTATCTCCTCGTAGACGCGTAGATATATCTTCCCCTTCTCGGTTATAACCAGGTCTCCTCCCTTCATAGCGATGAGCCCTTTCTCCAAGAGCATGTTTATATATTTAAAGAACTGGTCGCTGTTAAAGCTACAGTAGCCCTGTATCCTGGCCTTGCTACGGTATCCCCGATAAAGCATGCCTAGGATGCAGTATACGCGGTCATAGTTGCTCCTCGCCTTGCCTATATACATGGCTATATAGTGCTCTGCATCCATCAACGTGATCCTGCCGGTATCGTATTTTCCGCGGGGAAGAGCACCCCTATAGATCTTCGAGAGATCAAGGAGGAGCCTGAGGAGGCGGAGGCCTTTATCCGTGATACAGTATACATCGTTCTCAACTGAGACGAAGCCATACCTGACAAGCGCCGCCAGGTACCTGTTAAGCCTCGGCCCATCTATCCCGACGCTCTCCCTTATCGCCTTCCTATCCGCGCATTCGATCGTGGAGTATAATATGTTGCTAGCGATCTGTAGCTGATCACGCCTCTTCGTCTTAGCTGAAAAATACTTAGCTCCAGAGCTCATCTCAGGATCATCACCCATATATGTAGCGGCTGGCCCGGAGGCCAAGGGGGGTAATGATGTGCCAGCAACATATTACCTGGTTATACAACAAATAATATTGTATGATAAAAAATCCCTATTATATATTCCCCTTCCCCATTGATGAAACATTAGGGGAGAGGGGAAACTGTGTTTAGCCGGGCTCCTTGAACACTACGAGATGTGCTGATGCAAGTGTTTCGAGGGCGAGGACGAGGGGCTCATGTGTTTCCTCAACGCTTATGCCTAGCTCCCTGCTCATTCTCTCGCTTATCTCGTTGACCGTGTGTTTTCCGTCGCATAGGAGCCATATATAGTATGCGAGCGGGCTCAGCTTATATATCTCCTCGTCGCTTACCGCTACAACGAACGATACGTCCTCCTCGCTTTCACCCTCGTGCTCTTCGCCAAGATAGGCTCCGCGCCTAACCGGTATTTTCTCCCTTATAACATTATATTTGGTCTCGTAAACAGGGCTTACCCGGCTTTCCTCCGCGCCGGGTTCTTCTCCCGGCTGTTTTCCATTGAGAGGCGTCTCGGCCATAAGGGATCCTCTCGCTATGCCTTGTTCATCCGGGAGGCTCTGACGGCTTGCTAGTAGGTTCTCCTGCTGAACCCTCTCCTCTGCCTGCCCCAGTTTTCGGGGGCCGTGGGGGCGTCTTCGGGGATCTCTTCTGCCGGAGGAGCCTCCTCGTCGCCTAGCTCCTTGACCTCGCTTCTCCTACCTATGTTAACCTGGACCTGTCCCCTGTAAGCGGTTGTCCAGGCGCCGGATATCTCGACTACTTTCCCCTCCTCTATTGTGCCTGCCTTGCTTCCCCACGCGGTGACTTTCACGCGCCCGGTCTCGTCGCCTATTACGGCGTCGCTTATTGTTCTAGGGCCCTTACGTGTCTGGATCACGCGTGCGGGGCCTGCCTCGAGGACTCGGCCCTTTATGGTTACGTCTTCTTCTCCGGGCTTGAGATCAATAATGGATTTACGGTTTTTCTCCTGTTCGGACATACGGGTTCGACTCCTATACGAGTTATGGGATGCTTCACCCTATGCACTAGCCTCCTTTATAAAACTAGTGGGAGGGGCCGCGGAGACCCGCGGGGCTCCACCGGCTTTATAGAAGACGCATTCTCCAGCCCTTGAGCTCCTCCAGCGCGGCCGCCGCCTCGGCCAGGCTTATACTGAAGCTCTCCAGCTCGTCTAGGAGCCCCTTCTCCCTCCTCTTGTTCAAGAGCTTGCCAGCCACAACCATTGATACGCCTATAGTGGTGGATATCATGGTTGGATCAGGTACCACGAGGAAGAACCCCGAGGTCTTGAGGAGCTTCTTGCCGAGCCTGTTGGGTCCTCCCCGTATAGCATAGACGGCGTCCTCCGCGGTCTCCGCGACCTCCCTCGCGATCTCCTCCAGCTCCCCCATGAACCACACCCCCGTGCTAGTCATTAGTCGCTCATCGAGCTGGGTAAAAATAGGGGGATGGGATACTACCGGGTAAACACCGTGGAGACGAGCTCCTGTGAATAAAACGGTTCAGGGAGATATAGATGCGCTGGTGTTTAAGGGGGATTACTGGGACTATATAGTATAAGGAGTGGATGGGGGCGCATCTATATGTCTGCCCGTATTGTTGTATTGGTTCTCCTGTTTCTCTCCATGGCCCCCATCCCTACGGGTATCGGTGTGCCCGTGGAGGATCCCGGGGGGTCTTGGAGGAGCTACTATCTCTTGATCGGTGGAAACATAACTAATCTCGGCGATGAGCCTGTTTATGTAAACGAGACCGATCTC
>JALVHX010000047.1 GCA_027028805.1 Desulfurococcales archaeon
CCTGGCCGCGCCCCGTCTCGTCGACTCGCCCGCGGTCAAGAGGCTCCTCAATATAAGGCTTAACTTCCGCTACGTCTCCAAGGAGGAGCTGGCCGAGCTTCTCAGGGGCCAGTTCTACCAGGAGTACCGTGTGACAAGGATAGTGAAGAGGATGGAAAAAATAGACTCTACCCGCCTCGTCGCCGAGCTCCTTCTCCGGATCCGTGAGAAGGAGGAGAAGCTTGGCCTCCACCGGTTATTCGGGAGAATAGTTCGTCGTAGGAGAGGTTCACGGTGACACCCTGGTCGTCGACGCGTAGGACAAGCCCCACTATAGGGTTGTCGGGTGGATCAGGGAGGCTTGGGTCAGGCTTCTCCTTTCCCAGGTAAACCCACTTGATCATGCTCGTCGACTTCTTCTTGCCGCGGTACTCTATCCTGTACCAGTACCTGCCATAGTAATAGTATTTAGCCTTCTTGTCCCCGCTCTTCTTCACCACTATGTGGACGGGCTTCAGGTAGTAGCCGCTCTTCCTGATCTTGTCGTTGTACTTATAGATCTCTGTCAGGTACTCGTTTATCATTTTCTGGATAATGGAGATGAACTCCTTGTGCTGTCTCCTGAGTCTGTCCATGGGAGTCTCGTCATCAGTCAAGGCGCGGCCGCCTCGGCTGGTTGTTTTTCTTCATCCTCTCTTATTGTCTTGTATAATAAAGGGGGATTATATAGGTGTTTATTCCATATGTGTCAGTGAATATTTTGTATCATCTAATACTCATATATGCTTTATCCTTATACCCTTATAGTCTATGCTTAACGGTATTATCCTCCTAACACTCATAGACTCGCTCGATAAACCCTCTATTATTCTCGGAGAAGACCTTGTATCCGCCAACACCAGCACTAGGCCACCCATCCCGGCCCCAGTGATCTTCGCGCCGAGCGCTCCGAGCCTCAGGCTGTTGTGGACAACGGCCTCGGTCTCGGGAACAGCCACCCCGAGGGAGACGAGGAGCCCGTGCATGATGCTCATGAGCTCTCCGAGAGCCCCCGCGTCCTCCCCGGCCAGGGCCCTGACAGCCTCCTCGACAATAGTCTCCGCGGCATCATAGATCTTCTCCATAACGCTCTCCCATCTACCATACCTCTCCAATACCCGTTTAACGGCGACACCCGTGCTCCTCGGGACACCGGTGTCCACCGCCAACACCACCGTGTTCTCGGGGAGCCTTGCCCCGAGGCTCCTGGGCTCCTCGTTTTTCCTATAATAAATAAAGCCTCCGCGGACAGAGGCCGTGGTGTCAACGCCGCTCGGCTGGCCGTGAACTATTTTCTCGGCCTCGTAGCCGAGCCTCCACACGAGGCTCTCCGAGAACGCGTCGTTGAGGGCTAGGAGCGCGGCCGCGAACGCCGCGGATGAGGCGGCCGAGGAGCCCATGCCGGCCCCGATAGGTATCTCCGACTCGATCACTCCCTCAACCCTTGTCTCGAACCCCATCGAGCCCACTAGGTCTATTATCTTCGCGAAGGGCTTCATCGCCTCGTCAACATAGTTCTCCGAGACAACGGCGCCGAGCTCGCGGGAGACCACGCGCAGCTTATCCGAGAGACAGAGCCGCGCCCTCGCATAGAGGCCCACGGCGCTCACTATCGCGGGGCGTCCGAGAACCACGAAGTGCTCTCCAAACCATATAATCTTCCCAGGAGCCGAGGCCTCGACACACCGCTTCAACGCGCCCGCCTCACAAGCTCACCCTAAACACTAGGAGGCGAAGAGGGTATAGGCGGCTTAGGGCCCAGCATCAAAGTATAGATGATGTTGTCTCATTAACATTTCCCCGAGCCACAGGTTGCCCCCGGCCCTCCCCGCATCCATGTATACGCTATGAGTGCTGTGAAAAACGAGGCGGGCACGGCTATGTGGAGCTGCCTGTCCAGGATGGCGGCCGCGTACCCGGTTATGCATAGTCCCAGTATAAGCATTGATGAAACACTCCATGATGCTCCCGTGTCCCCGCGTCTTGTTCTACGCAACGTGTTGTATACCGGTATATAGAGGAGTGGGGCGAGCGCGGCGTGGAGCTGTGGCGGGAGAATCTTCTCCAGCCCATAGAACACGGCTATTATGAGGAGCGGGGGGTAGAGGAAGAGGAGCCGCGGAGGCCACGCCGGGTGCTCGGGGATCCCCGGCTTGTTCTCGGCAATGGATAGGCGTGAGACGAGGTAGATGTAGATGACTAGGAGGATCGCCGCCGCGGCATGGTAGCGGGGAGGCGGCTGGTACACGTTCTCGTCGAGCCGGAAGAGGAGCGGGGACGCCGCCGGTATAGCGGCTAGCGCGGCCGCGGCCTTGGCTGGGAGGAGGGGTCTCCCGGCCTCCTCCGGGAAAAATGCTTCTACAAACATTATCGGTGCCGCGGCGCTGTATAGGCTGTGGAACAATAGTATGTAGATGAGCCACGGCCAGTTCACGCCGAGCATTCTCCCGTACCACGCGTAGTCGCCGAGCCTATCGATCCGCGGATCATATAGCGTGTTCATGCATAATCCCTCCACGAGGACGCCTGTGGCCACGCCGAGGAGTGCGGCGTAGTGGTACCCGAGCCTTCTCCTGGCAAGGTATTCTCTGATGAGTAGCGCGGGGACGCCGTAGACGGAGACGAGGACGAGTAGCGGGATAGGGGATAGGAACCTTGTGAACGGCGTGCTCCCCGTCAGGAGCTCTGGGAGAGCCGGGGCCGCGAGCAACAGGGATGCGGCGAACAGGAGCCGCCTAGGCCTCATGGATCACTCTCCCCGCGCCGTCTCCGCGGGATGCAATGGTATGTATTTTTATCTCTTCCCCGATAATGCTTATCTTGTTACATCTAGGAGATGAACAGGCTCTGCCGCATCCATGGATCCGGGCAGTGATGCGTTATGCCGTTTCAGCCACGCTTCTGGGAGGACAAGTTCTGGGTCAGCCTGGGCGAGAGGCTCTGGGCGTTGTTCGAGCTGGCGAGGGCTACTCTCGAGCTAGTGGAGGGTGATGATAGCGAGCCATATGTCCGTGCGGCCGCGGTGATATCTAAGAAGCTGGTTGAGGGTATTGGTGAGAAGTTTGAGCTCGAGGAGCCGGTGGTCGGGGAGCTCACGGGCGCCAGGCTTGTAACCGAGTATATGAGGCTTCTCTCAAGCTTCTCGATCGGCCGGGACGAGGCGGTCACACTGGCGTGGACCACGAGGTTCATCACCGCCGAGTATGCTTTCGCCAGCTTCGATTTCTTCTCCGAGAAGCCGGAGAACTTTGACAGATGGGTCGCGTTGACGGGCGCCGAGGTGTTCTATGAGCCGCCCGCTATTTTTAGGGGAGGCGAGATAGACCTGACGATCTATCACTACCCCGGCTACCTCGACAACCCATCTATAGAGGCGTCGGCGGAGCACGCGGGGGAGGGGCGGTTCAGGTACAGGGTTAGGATAGTTGAGGCCGGGGGTGGAAGAGAGAGCATAGGCGCGTTGCTGGCCAAGATAGGGCTCGTGGCCTGGGCGACTCTCCACGATATGCCGGGGATCCTCAGCGTGTTCAGGGCCACTGATGCGCGCTCAATATATCTCGAGAGAGCCGCCACCCGCATCCCCTCCGAGGCCCAGGAGCTCTATGAGTCGATGAACATAGGGAGCCTTGGCGACAGCAAGCCCTTCTTCTTCGTAGCCGAGGGCGTTGATAGGGATGGGAGGGTTTGGATGGAGTATAGGTGTGAGCCGGAGAAGCTGGGTTACCCTGTGCCGCGGAAATGCAGTGACGCGGTATACCTGATCAAGGGGGCTCTTGTCTGGAGGGAGAGGCTCTGCCTCGAGACAAACCTCACGCTAACCAAGACGGAGCACAGGATCGAGGCCTCTGAGCAGGGCAGGATAAACGTGCTCGAGATGCTCCGGGGCCTCTCCCCCTACATATTCCTCGGATTAATAGACGTGGTGAAGCTCGGGGGCAAGAAGTTCATGCTCGTATCACGCTCCTAGCCCCGCGTGGAAAGGAGAGGGGTGTGCAGGGCTTGGACCGGGCGCCGCCGCCTTTCAACGTGGCCAAGCCGGTTATAGGGATGGTTCACCTGAAGAGGCTTCCCGTAGCCGCGTTGTCTGATACTCTTCTCGAGGACGTTGTGGCGGCGGCGCTGGCCGACGCGGAGAGCCTGCTCGAGGGAGGGGTGGACGGGCTCCTCGTCGAGAACTTCTTCAGCCACCCCTACGGCCCCGGGGAGCCGGGGGGCGGCGTGGCCGCCTATATGGCGAGGATAACAAGGGAGATCACGGGGCTGGCCCGCGGCAGGCCTGTGGGCGTCAACGTGTTGAGGAACGCGGGCGAGACAGCTGTATACGTGGCGTGCTCCTCGGGGGCCAGCTTTATACGTGTCAACGCGTTGGCGGAGCCCCTCTGGGCCCCTGAGGGCCTCCTCCTCCCCGCGGCCCTCCGTGTCGCGGAGGCTGTCTCGAGGACCGGGTGCCGGCCAGCCATATATGGTGATGTGAACGTGAAGCATGCTGTGAGCACTATCCCGTTATCAATGGCGGCGCGGGAGACGCCTGTGAGGGGCTTGGCGGATGTCCTCGTTGTGAGCGGGGCGGCCACCGGAAGTGAGGCGGAGCCGGCGCATATAGCTTATGTCAAGATGGTTTCCGGGAGACCCGTGGTCGTGGGTAGCGGGGTGTCTCTCCGCAACCTTAGGAGGTTCTTCTGGGTGGCTGATGGCTTTATTGTGGGTACTTATTTCAAGAAGGATGGGAGGATAGGGTCTCCCGTGGATAGGAGGCGTGTAGAGGACTTCATGGGGCTCGTGCTGAGGCTTCGCCGCAGGCTCGGCTATGGATAGGTTTTTATTAGCGCCAACCTGTTTTTGTATAATAGTCTAGGCGTACCGTGTTCCCGGGTTGACCCCTGTTGAGGGAGCTCTCTCTGCTACTCATATACCTGGCCTCAATGATCCTTGTATCGTTTCTCGCCATATATTTCATGGATAACCCGTTGCTGACTATCACCTCTCAGCCCGTCTACGTGTCCAGGTACACGGCCTACCTGGGTGGCGGCGGCCTGTACCGTGAGAACATAACATATCATATAGGCCCCGGCGACTACCGTGTGCTGTATAGGAGCTGGAGAGCGGGTCTCGGCCTGCCCGGTAGCAACGCGAGCGTCATTGTGTCCCGTATACGGTGCGGTGACGGAGACGCTGTCCCCTATATAGCGCTCGGGAACGGGAGCGTATATGTGTATAGGGGAGGCTCTCCGAGGCCTGGGAGGGTTGAGAGGGCTAGGCCGAACGAGGTTGGATGCTATTATCCCGGCGGGGTGCCCGGGGGCCTGCACTGGGTGAGCATAGAGTATGTTATAAGGAGGCCCCGTGTATACTATGACGGCTCCTCGGGACGCTACATATTCCGTTTCTCGCCCGCGTATAGGGGGGAGCACGCTCCCTATGCCGACTACATGCTTGTCTTGAACATCAGCGGCGTGGAGCATGTCTACGTGGAGCCTGTATCGATGAGGGTTGCACGGGTTAACGGGTCATGGGTTGTGAGGGGGAGCCTCTCCGACGACTATGGGCTCGACATATATATTGTCTACGGCGAGGGGGCCGGGCCCGGGTTCCCCGAGGCCGTAGTTGATGACTCGGGCCCCGTTACCTATGGCTGGGTTCTCGCCAGGGAGGGGGAGGCGGAGAGGATGTATGGGTTCGTGGAGCAGATGCGGTGGGTGTACAGGTTTCTCTGGATGCTTTTCCCGGTA
>JALVHX010000048.1 GCA_027028805.1 Desulfurococcales archaeon
TAACGGCCATGGCTTTCCCCATCGGATGGTTTACATACTATATATATCGTAAGATGTCGCCGCCATCACCCCCAGTAACAGAGAGTTATGAGGGATTGATCGGGAAGACCGGTATAGTTGTGGAGACTGTTAAGCCGGAGAGCATAGAGGGCAAGGTACGTATAGGAAGCGATGTATGGAGCGCTACCTCGGATATAGTGATAGAGCCTGGTGTTAAGGTTAGAGTAGTTGGAGTTGAAGGTGTGCATTTAATAGTGAAGCCTCTCTGGGGCGATGATGGGGAACGGGCTGGGAAATAGCCTGGCTAGTCTAGTTAACTTAATATAGCCGATCTTATACAAACTTAAGGTGGTGAGGCGGGTGACGGGGCTGGAATACTTCTTAGCAATACTCTTGGCGATCATAATAGTGCTCCTAATCTCCTACGGCCTAGTAGTGATCAAGCCATGGGAAGTAGGGATCTATATCCGCCTTGGACAATTCGCAGGCGTGCTAAAGCCCGGAGTGCACTGGGTTCCACCATTCATAAGCACAATACATCGAATAGACCTGAGGACACAAGTCGTAGATGTTCCTAGACAAGACGTTATAACAAGAGATAACTCGCCGGTAACCGTCGACGCAATAGTATATTTCCGCGTAATAGATCCCAAGAAAGCGTTTTTTGAGGTAACAGACTATAGGGCAGCCGTCATAAGCCTTGCCCAGACAACGCTGCGAAGCGTTATAGGAGACATGGAGCTCGATGAAATACTCTATAACCGCGCGGCAATAAATGCCAGGCTACGCCAAATACTTGACGAAGCCACGGATAAGTGGGGTGTAAGGGTCGAGACCGTCGAGATCCGCGAGGTGGAGCCGAGCCCGCGTGTGAAGAAAGCAATGGAGGAACAAACGAGCGCCGAGAGAGAAAGACGCGCATCCATACTAAGAGCTGATGGAGAGAAACGCGCCGCTATACTAAGAGCTGAGGGCGAAAAAACCGCTCAGATACTAAGAGCCGAGGGAGAGAGGATCTCTGCGATATTAAGGGCCGAGGGAGAGAGACTCGCCACAATACTTAGGGCGCAAGGAGAGGCACAGCGGCTACGTATATTAAGCCTCGGGGCCGCGAGCCTGCATAGCCACGCGCTAACAGCTATGAGTCTTAATACACTACAAGCCATGGCCGATGGAAAAGCCACGAAGATAATAATACCCTTCGAGATAAGCAGACTCATTGAATCCGTTGCAGCGTATCTTTCAAAAGCCTCAAGGGAACCCCAGGTAAAAGAGCCAGAGATCGACAAACTATTAAAACTCGTCGGAAAACCTGAAGAAGTACTAGGCAAAATACCTAGCTACGAACAACTCTCCCTAGAAGTCAGAAAGGCTGTCGAAGAGGCCAAAAAAGCTAAAATAAAGCCTTCAGAGCTCGCCAAAGAAGCCGAGGAACTACTCAATGAGCTTGAGGAAAAATAGCTTCACACTTCTCACCCATAATTTCATCATCACTATACAATAACCCTTCTTTTTCAATAATCACAATGAGTAAAGAGGATGCTATGAAAAGCCGCCGGCGGGATTTGAACCCGCGACCACCGGCTGGCCCGGCGACTTCGGCTATACACCTTGCGCGTACGAGGCCGGCGCTCTACCGGGCTGAGCTACGGCGGCTTTTCATTAACAAAATATGCTATTAAGTGGATTAATTAGGGTTTCTCTAGACCCGGTTTGACAGAAACCTGCTCTTATAGGACTTGCACTATTTTTATGGAATTAAGCGATGTTTCTTTTTTACCATACATGAGCGCAACAACGTCGCCGGGGTTAATCTCGTTGCGTGTATAGAGGATTTTATATAGCTTCTCAAGTCCTTCATCGTATCCCGCGTCTTGCGGCACCTCCGCTATGTATAGAGGCATTATTCCATAGAATAAACCGAGTTTCCGCACAAGCCGTCTATCAGAAGCACCTACATAAATAGGAACCCTTGGCCGAAACCTAGAAACCAGCGATGGCATTGTCCCCGTTTTTGTATAGATAAGCATCTTGGCCCCGAGGCTTTCGCAGAGAAGTACTGCTCCTAACGCATATTTTTCCCGTATCCCGCCGTCTCTATTAGAGCGAATGCTTTCTAAGCCGTTATTTATACGGCTTTCCGCTATCTCTATGATTTTTCTAAGCCATCTAACAGCGTCAACGGGATAGCGGCCTATCGCGGTCTCACTGGTCAGCATGACTGCATCTACATGTTCCTCGACAGCCTTAACAACATCAACTACCTCGCTACGAGTGGGCAGGGGCGAGTTAATCATTGATTCAAGAAGCTGCGTTGCTATGATAACAGGCCGTCCCTTTCTAAGTGCGGCGTCTACTATTAGTTTTTGCAGGAAAGGTATCTCTTCTAACCCATAATACATTCCCAGATCCCCTCTGGCCACAAGAACCGCATCCGACACCGAGATTATCTCATTAAGCCTCTCTACGGCACTCTTTGTCTCTATCTTTGCTATCACGCCCTGTGCTCCATTTTCTCTACGTATCAGCTCCCTTAGCACAGATATATCTCTCGATGACCGAACATAGCTTAGTGCTAGGTAATCTATATTATTTTCAACACTAAACTTTATAGCTTCTATATCCCTGTTCGACAAAGGCGGTAGCTCTATTTCTTTCCCCTTTATGAGAATAGATTTATGCGGAGATATAACGCCATCAGTGACCGCTATGGCCTCCGCACTTTCATCGTTAACCATTTCAACATTTAGCCTAAGACGGCCGTCATCAAGAATAATGATATCGCCTATATCTAGGTTTTCAAAGAATTTTTTCGATAGAACAGGTATCTCGCCCGGCTCCCCGCGCGGCTTTAATACAAGACGGATCTTATCGCCCCGTTTAACACTATACCGTGGCACATCGCCTATTCTAATCTGAGGGCCTGGCAAATCACCTATAATAGCCGCCTCTGAGCCATACTCGCTAGCTATCCTACGGATAAGTGTTATATATTCATACCATTTATCGGGGTCGCCGTGACTATAATTTATTCTAAACAAATAAACACCTTCCCTGATAAAGGCTCTCACTACATCTTCTCTCGAAGAACTCGGCCCCAGGGTGACTATGATCTTTGTACGTGTCACTATTGCTCGCCAACCTGCTCCTTGTATTCTTTAACGAATTCCTCCACAGGCTTGGGCACTGGACTAGTAACCAGTAGATACCCTATATAGCCTATAAAGACGGCGAACCCCATGGCCCCTACTAGCACTGAAAAACGCACAACAGCGTCGGCAAGCCGTATACCACCTACATCTAGATCCGGTATCACGATAAGCGTAATAACATATATTAAAACAACGAGGACCGCCACAGTAATCAACAATGCACCAAACAGCTTTGACGTGAACATCGCTAGCCCCCTCTACTATCCCCGAATACTAAAGATACTGATCTAGAATTAATTACATCCAGCCGGGAATAATAATCCTTCTTAACAATCACACAGCCCCACAGCACCATACAGGCATTCTCTAGGTTAAGCCGCTACACAATATCATAGTGTCGCAACCCCTAGACATGGCTGCCTTCTTAGATCACATTATATTGATGACCGGCGATTCCTCTATGCTAATGTCGTTATAATATAGGGCTATATAATAGATATAACTAGATATAGAAATACAATTTAGTAATTAAATCAAAGTAAAATATAACGGAAACAGATATTATGATTAAAACTCCATAATCTCTATTCGATGATATCTATTTATCTCTATTTCTCCCTGTACTATTTTCTTCAATAATATATTAACTATTTTTATTCCCCAACTGTCTAGCACAATCACTATATTATGGTATTTCATTATTTCTTCTATCATTTTCTCTAACATTAAATCATCTATATATATAGGTGCCTCGTGCTGAAAGACGGGAAACGTCGAATCAAGTTCTGCGGGAAACACGCCTAGATATGGATTATAGAAGCAGATATTGTCATACATCATTCTATATATCTTATAGAAATATTGCTCTTGATAAGGTTTTTTATATGCTGGAAGCAGGATATCACATTTATATGTCATTAATCCGAGGGCTTCACGAAATGCTTTTACATAAGGATTATCTATGGATTCGTAGCCATAAAGCATTACAGCGTGGCCACGGGGCTTTGTTCTCGGCGAATATTTTGATAATTGATCCATGTATTTCCTCAGAACTATAAAAGCCTCATAAAGACTTGGATGCGCCCGGCTTCTTTCTTCAAGAAGTTCGTAAAGCCTGTTCTCACGGATCGCCTGTTTCACGAGCCGTATCTCCTTGGCCAACATGTATAGGTTATGGAGTGCTAGCAGCCGTGTTCTTTCTGGCTGCGGCATACTCATTAATTCGCGGGGCGTATAACGGGAGCAGACCGGGCAGCTACAGGGGAAGTAATCGAGCTCGTCAAGCCTCTTGGTGCCACCTTCAATAATATATCTATTATCTCTCGCATAGAGTATATATGATGCTGAATCAAAGAAATCAGCGCCCGCCGCCACGAGGAATGGTATTATCATTGGATGACCCACGCCGAAGACATGGAGAGGTTTACCAGGGTGAAGAAACAAGCGTGCCAGAATAACGATTTCTAGGATCTCCGCGTATCTATATTGTTCGAGAAGAACCGTGGGGCTGCCTAACGCGTATATATGATACGGGTATCTACGGGCCCTTATACTGGCTTGTATAACTAGGTCTTTGTAAGGAGCCCCCTGCACCGGGAGTACCCATAATGCATCACTGTCCATAATTAAGGGAAGGGCCTCAACAGCGCGTCTAAATGTTTCCTCCAACGCATGCGAGGCCTCAGCCCTACTCATATGGCTACCTGTGGGAACATCAAGGATCACGCCTATGTCGACACCGATCTTCTTCTCGAACTCCACTATTGTCTTGTTGTCTACATCTACATCGCCGTAAATAAGTACCTGATAACCCCCTGAGTCAGTCATTATGGGGCCGTTCCAGCCGAGATATTCATGTATGGGGCCGCCCTGCCCTCTTGTTCTACGGTAATATAGGTAGGCATTCGTGATCAGCGCGTTGTATCCGAGCTCTCTAAGAATAGGTAATGATACAGCTTGTCTTGTAGGATCTACCACGGGAAAAAGATATGGTGTTTCGATTATCCCGCTATGCGTGTATACGCGCGCAATACGCGCCGCTCCATCGTAGTATTTAATCTCGTAATATGGTTTCAGAGCGCCCGTCACCCATGAAGCTTTCTACGTCTCTCGCTCATGTATTTCTCCCAGAACTGGTGAACCGTTCTGGCTGTAGGGCCACGCCCCTCAACCCCGGTCTCCGTGACACGTATATTATTAAGGATAATCACTGCCCGCGCCTCAGGTATAACCTTTACTGCATCACTCCTAAGCTTCATAGCACTGATAATATATCTAGCGAAATCCTCGGGATCAAACAATGGGACCTCCGCGACAGTCATCTCGCTTACCCGCTCGCCCTTTATAAGAACCTTTGGATAATGCTTACCCTCACCGTCAACAGCATCATTAAGCATAACATTTAGTGTTGGATGATCAAAGCCTACAAGAGTTCCCTCATAGCGTCGCCCATTATCAAGAATCACCACTACCTTCTTATTAAGCATCACGAGAAGCTCGGAGATGAGCCTACGCTGCGCTTCTATAGCACTCATCACAACACACCCATAAGACATAAAACATGAATGGGGATATATTGTTGTTGCGCCCA
>JALVHX010000049.1 GCA_027028805.1 Desulfurococcales archaeon
TCATCGATGAACCCGTCGTCCACCCCTATCATCAGCCGCGCCAACGTCTCGTTTCCCTCCGCCACTATATATGTCGCGTTCCCATACACGGTGGCCGGGGGGTTGAGGAGGGCCAGGGTGATCCTTGGGGGACGGGTGTCCACTATATAGGTGAACTCCTCCTCGACCCTGGCGCCGCCCTCCCCATACGCCTTGACTGTGACAGTGAATACGTGCTCGACGCCCGGCGGGGCCGCCACGGTATAGTTATAGGTGCTGGGGTGATCGAGCACTGTTAAGAGGACGCCGTCGATATATATCTCGGCGTAGACGGTGTTGTTGAACATGATCCTTATCACGCCCGGCCCGGTGAACACGGTGCCGTTGCCCCCGGACATGATCCTTATGGAGGGCTCCGCGGAGCCGGTGTTGTTGATGAACACGGTTATGGAGGCCGAGGCGTTGTTCCCGGCCCTGTCCAGGGCCTCGAGCCTGAGCACGTGGGGCCCGTTGGGGTAGAGGTAGGTGTATAGCGTTATGTTGTAGCGGCCGGGCCTCGTGGTGGACCAGTAGGCCTCGTCGTCGACGTAGAGGATGGCCTGGGAGAGCCATTTGTCCGCTACCTCAACGGTTACCGTGGCGGCGCCGCGGAGCACGTCTCCCTCCGCGGGGCTCAGGATAATTGTTCTCGGGGGAGAAGCGTCCTTGTAGACCAGTATATGCGCGGACGCGTATCCGGCAACGCACACGGCCTCCACGGATATGTTCAGGGGGCCGTCGGGTAGCCGCGACACGTCGAGGACAATGGTGTTCGAGCCCATTCTGAGGAGAGCATGCAGGGCCTCGGAGCCGTTGACGCTTACACTAGCCCTCATGGGTAGCGGCGAGTTGCTCTCAACAACGAGCTCCACCGCGTCTCTCACGAAGCCCCGGGGCCTCGGGTGCTCGATAACTATCCTGGGCGGCTCCCTTAGATATGATACATGGAATACCCTGGAGGAGGCGAGGCCCATCGAGTTATAGGCGGTGACGTTTACGGTATAGTTCCCGTTACCCACGTCGAGGACGGCTGATAGAGACGGGCCCGGGGACCCCAGCCTATACGTCTCCCCGCCGCCCTCCACGACAGCCTCCATGTACACGATCAACGACTCGTTGTCCACGGCGCTGTAGCTGAGCAAGAGCCTATCCCCCACGACCACGCCCTCTGTGCCCCCGGAGACGAGGGGAGGCGTCGAGTCACCCGGCCCCGGCTCCAGCCGCTCAACGAGGACATGGCTCCCAGCCGGCGTGTCGTCGATAACCATTATATACGTGGAACCATTGTACGCCGAGACGCCTGCCGCGGGGACTCGGGGGCTGTAGCCCCCCGCCACATCCTCCATTGATCCATCTAGCGTGTAGAGGACGCGGTATACGCGGCCGCCCCTATAGAGGATCTCTCCGAGCCCGTCGCCATCCATGTCGCTGATCATCCTCACGGTGTCGCCGTCGACGCCCTCTATGTAGACGTCTTTTATCCACGTGAACCTGTCTAGGCGGTAGGCCCGGATAAAGCATCCATCGGGGCCCGTGTACACCGCGTATATGGAGCCGTTCCCTGCCTCCAGGTGGGAGAACGTGTTGCCGCTGAAGCTCCAGGGTAGCTCGAGCACGCCGGCCACGCCGGATCCATGGGTGAACAATATTATGTTCAACGAGCCGCCGCTATGGAGCGCCGCGAGGAGAGCTGTCTCGTTGACCGCCAGGGCGTCAACCGGCTCCCCGGCCGCCGCGGCCTCTGTTCCGAAGAAAACCCTTGTCTCCCCCTCGGCCTCATCGTATACGAGGGCGGCGGGATCGATGAGCGCTATGTATCCGTGGAGGCTTGTCCTCCATATGCTCGAGTTGTATACGTAGCCGTCTATCATCCACGGCCCCCGGAGCTCCGCGGAGCCGTCCGCGACCTCTACCAGGGCATAGTATCTCCTCAGGCTCGACAGGCTCACCAGGTTAACCGTATAGGTATCACTATCCCCATCCACCACAACCCCCGAGACATCCGCCGCCACAAGGCTCCCCGTGGAGACCGTCACGTTATAGAGGACGCCGCCGGGCCCCAGCTTCGTGAACCCGAGGGTGTCGGTGCCGAGGGCCCATGCGACCCATACATAGCCCCCGTGGACAGCCATGTAGAGGATCTGGCCAGGGATACGCGCCCCCCGCCTCCCATCGAGCCACAACAGCTCCACAAGCCCACGCGCCGCCGCGGCCGCATATCCCTGGCCGAGAACACCGTCCACGACGCCGCCCCGGTACACCACGTGGATAACCGGCTCCCCGTGCACAGATGAACCATACACCGGCCCACGCGTACCGGGGAACACGCCTGGATACGGGTCCACGAGGCCCGGCAGGGACAAGAGGAGCAGTAGCGCGGCGAGAAGCCTCGAGCCCAGCACCATCCCCCACCACGTTGTCCCAGACAATATGCCTCCGCGGCCTGCTCCGCCGCTTAATATTATTCTCGGGGCAAGCTCCCCATTAACGTTGATCCCTGGATGGGAGAAGTGGTGTTGTCTGCCTAGGATAGCTCTATCAGGGTGTCGGCGAGCGCTCTGAGGGCTGGCACGTGCTCGGGCTCCAGCATCTCCCTGTCGTATATCAGTACCATTATATCGTCCTTCTTCATGTTATGGCTTATCCTCGACACCATGTCTATTGTCTTGGTGAGCCCTATGAGCACCACCGACTCGCTTAGTCCATCTATTATTATCATCGAGGCCCCCCGGGACCTGTTCTTCTCCTCGAGGTATACGTGGAGTATATGGGAGGCCTCGGGGCCCACCAGGCACTTGTCCCCGGACACCTGGGGGAAGGAGACCCCGGGCATCACGGAGCAGTAGAGTATCCTTGTCTCCTTCCCGAGCACTAGGCGGAGCGCCTGGTATAGCCGGGGCGGCCTCCACCCGAACACGTGGACAGCGGCTACGCCCCTCTTATAGGCTAGGGTTCTCACGTAGGCCGCGATCGTGGTATAGGCTCTCGCCACCTCGCCCGTGGCGATCTCGAACGCTATTATCCTCTGCCCGCCCAGGAGCTCCCCTATAACCATCCTGCCTCCTAGATAGAGGTCCACGGCGGCCGCCGTCACTATGAGGCCGTACATCACCGCCCCCACGGCCATGACGAGCTTCATCATATGGTATACCAGGAAGGCTGTGGCGGAGGAGTAGTAGAGAAAAGACTCTATGAGATCAAGTATCTGGAACCCGAGATACATGTGGATCGCGGCCAGCGTTATATCCACGTAGTCGGCCATGAAGAAGCGTATGCGGAGCCTCGCTATCCTATACATCAGGTGGAGCCCCACCAGCACGCCCGCGACACTGGATAAGACATCTATGATCCATGATGGAGAGGCTATGGGGCCGTGGAACCTGTAGAGCCTCGTGGTGGCGGCGGCGAACACGGCCACCAGGATTATCCCCGCCACCACTATGGATACCGGCGTCGAGATCTTCCTGGCCAGGATGGGCCTGCCTATATCGCTTATCTCGGAGAAGACTATGTAGAAGACCTGTGCAAGCAAATACACTATCACTGGTATAGATGCCTCGTCGGGGATGTAGAGGAGCCAGGACACGGGCCCGGATACGATGTCTTCTAGGAAATCAGCCGTCACGGATATCATGCCTATGATCATGGCGTAGCCGAAGAGGAGGAGGGCGGTGTAGAACGGCTCCCTCTTCCCCATTGAACCTATGGGCGCGCCGATAATCCTCTGCCGGCTGATCATCCTGTAGAAATAATACATGGCGACGACGAGGGGCAGTATGCCGAAATACGTGACAACGCTTATTACCAGGGCCATGCCGGGCGATACATGTATCCTTGCACCCGCCATGCTCGCCACTATGAGGGCGAGCGAGGCCGCGACCCATATCTGCGCGGCCCTTATATATACCTCCTCGTCGTGAACCGGCATGGCCCGGCTCTTCACCATACAGTATCTCTTAACAGGGTTGAAAAAATCCTTATCTATTCCCTGCCGATAAAACTCTCCCCCGGCGCCTCCGAGCCGCCAGCGACGCCGCGACAGCCGCGTATAGTGTGGCGGCCACAGCGGCCGCCGCCAAAGGCTCCGGGATCGGCTGTGGTACACCGTTATTGGGGCCCCCTGGAGTGGGGGGTGCGGCCGCGAAGTCCTGGTCTACATGGTCTGTGTCGTGTCCGTCCACTATTCTGGCGAGGCTCTCGCCGGGGCCGGGGCTCGGCGCGGCGCCTGGATCCATCCATGATGCTCCATAGTAGACGGTGTCGAGCTGGCGCGTGGAGTTGAGGAGAACAACCTCGTCTCCACGCGGGGCCGGTGAGAATACGCCGCTCATATATGCGTCGGGGACGCCTGGATCGCTTCCACTGGTCTCGTAGTCGGGGCTTGTGCCGTACATGCTCCTGTAGGCCTCGGCGTCTCCCGCGACCACGAGGTAGTCGTGGGGAGGTATCTTGGCTCCGGAGGGGAGCGTGACGACTCCCTCCCGGTACCCCATGGTCATATCCGTCAGCACCAGGCCGCCCGCGTCAACGGTCTCGTCGCCGGGGTTGTATAGCTCGATCCACCAGGTTCCGGGGCCAACGTATACCTCGTTCACCACTATCCTGGGCGGCCTCCGGGGCCCCGGGACGGTGAACGTGTATAGGGCTGGCCTCGTGTAGGGTGTGTCTGTCACCGTCTTGCTCCACCAGGGCGTGGAGATCCTTATGGATAACCGGTGGCCGGTGTCTCCCCGGGGCAGGATCACCCTGGCTTCCCCGTTAACCATATAGGCTGTGTAGGTGTAGCCGGTGTTCCTATCGGTCACCGAGACAAGGGCTCCGTCAACGGCTCCCCCGTCCTCGTAGCTCGCCCTCACCACGACCTCGTATCCGTATTGTTTGAAGAGCCTCCAGAACTCCTCCTGGTATAGGCGCGCTATCCGGGGGTCATGGATCACGAGCACGTTCTCGTCGTTCCTGTAGCCGCCGCTCCGCGTGGGGTTCATTGAGCCCGTCCACACTATGCTCCCGTCTATTATGAACACCTTGTGGTGGAGTATCATCGAGCCGCTATCCGTCTCAACCATCAGCCCCGCGTTCTCTAGATCCTCGTATATGCTGTTGTATCCCCCCGTGTTCTCATCATCCATTATCTCCGCGACCCTGACGCCCTCCATCACCTGCTTCTCTATGAGCGTGTCGCGGACCCCGCGGAGCGTTGCTATGAGGTGCATGCCGTATATGCTCCTGTTGGCGGACTCGAGTAGCTGTATCAGCCTCTGAGCCGGGTCGTCGTCGGGGCTGAAATAGTTCTCTACGAGAACCCTTGTACCGTTGAGCACTATGCTCATCCTCTTATATGGCGTCGGAGCCCCTCCGTGGAAGACGCCGCTCCACATCTCCAGGAACTCCGCCTTATAGTTCTCCGCGACAAGCGGGTGGGCCACTACGACCATGTTGTTGTAGGTGTGGGTGAAGCTCTGGGGATAGAAGTTTGTGGATCCCGTTACAACGATCCTGTCGTCTATCACAATGAACTTGTTGTGCTCAAGCCTATCGTCGTCTCCGTCGCTCCTAACCGGCACGCCGCGATCCCTGAGATAGCTGATCGTGGAATAGTCCTCCTTTGATCCATCTACCACGACCCTTACATCCACGCCCCTGTCATGCGCGTTGATCAATGCATCGGCGAGCTCGTCGTCGGAGAACCCGTAGGCCGCGACATAGATGT
>JALVHX010000050.1 GCA_027028805.1 Desulfurococcales archaeon
GGTGTGGAGCTCTGTTACGCAGAAAAGCGCGGCCTCTCCGAGCCAGGGGTAGAGGGGGCGGAGGTAGAGGCCTCCATGAATACCCTTTTCTAGGAGGCGGCGGTGAACCGTCGCGTACCCGGGTTTCTCGGGGAACCCCGCGGTGAACTCCATGTAGAACTCTGATCTGAGCAGGGGGGCCCTGACCCCGATCTCCCTGAGCCTTGCGGCGGCGTAGTGGCTACGGTAATAGATGAGCTTGGCGAGCTCCCTTATCCCCCGGGGCCCCAGGAGAGCCATGTAGACCGCGGCGGCCACGGCGCACAACGCCTCGTTTGTACATATATTCGATGTCGCCTTCTCCCTCCTGATATGCTGTTCCCTTGTCTGAAGTATCATCGAGAACCCCTTCTCGCCCTCGCGGGCCGTGCGGGTCAATCCTATTATCCTGCCCGGCATCTGGCGTATAAGCCTCCTATCCATCCTAGCCGCGAAGATCCCGAGGAGGGGGCCGCCATAGTTCATGGGGAGCCCCAGCGGCTGGCCCTCCCCCACAGCTATGTCCGCTCCGAGCCGGCCCGGGGGCTTGAGGAGGCCCAGGGAGGTTGGCTCGACGCCTATGATGTAGAGAGCGTTCTTCTCGTGAGCCATCTCCCCTATCGCGGCCGCGTTCTCCTCTATGAAGCCGAGAAAGCCCGGGTTCTCAACATATACCGCGGCCACGCCGCCCATCTCTAGCTTCGCCGCGAGATCATCTAGGTCGGCGAGCCCTGTCTCGGGGTCGTAGCCGTACTCGATCACCCTGATGTTCTTCGGGGCCAGATAGGTCTCCGCTATGCGGCGGTGCCAGGGGTTCATCGTGGCTGGAACCAGTATCTTGTCGCCATCCCTCCGCACCCTCGCCGCCATCAGGAAAGCCTCGGCCGCCGCTGTCCCCCAGTCATACATGGAGGCGTTGACCACATCCATCTCCAGTAGATCAGCCATGAGGCTCTGGTACTCGAAGAGTATCTGCATGAGGCCCGCGGTGATCTCGCCCTGGTAGGGCGTATACGTGGTGAGTATCTCCGCCCTAGACACTATGTAGTCTACGAGGGCCGGCACATAGTGCGGCCAAACCCCGGCCCCGAGGAAGGGCGGAGGGTTCTTGAACACCCTGTTGCGGCCGAGAAGCCTATCGATATGCATCCACGCCTCTATCTCCCCCACCGGCTCCCCCATCCCGACGCCCAGGCCATCCCAGTCCCCGACACGCGCCTCCCGGGGTATGTCCCTGAAAAACTCCTCCAGATCCTCCACGCCAATGGATCTAAGCATATCCTCCCTTATCTTCCCGGGAGAATTAGGTATCCATGGATGCCCATCCAACACACACCACCCTTTTCTTCATCCACGCAGAGGCGGAGAAACAGGGCCTCATCCAACAAGGCGCGGAGAGGGATACGGGTAGAAATATGATCAGGCCCCCGGCCTCTTTATACCTTTATCAGCAGGGGCTCCCGCGGAGGCAGGGCCTACGAGATAGCCCTCTGGGACAGGGGCGCCGCGAGGCGCTCAGCCGAGCAACTCGTCGTCACATCCCCCTCCCCGGGGAACCGGGGGGATCAGCTAAAACCGGGCTCATCACGTGCCCCGCCGCCTCACGGGGTTAGCCGTGTCCTGTCTCTCACGAATATTATTGCTTCCCTTATGTTCTCGAGGCCCAGCATCTTCATGAGAAGCCTCTCGACGCCCAGCCCGAAGCCTCCGTGGGGCGGCATGCCGTAGCGGAATGCTTCGAGGTAGAACTCGAAGTTCTCCGGGCGGAGCCCCTTGTCCCTCATAGCCTCTACGAGCTTGTCGTAGCGGTGCTCTCTCTGGCCCCCGCTGGCCAGCTCCAGGCCCCTATAGTCT
>JALVHX010000051.1 GCA_027028805.1 Desulfurococcales archaeon
CTCCGCCGCACACCAATATTCATAGGCTCCTCCGCCACCATAGGGAACCCCGGGGAGCACGGGGAGAGATTGTTCGGCGAGAAACCCGTGGTGGTCGAGGGGCCCAGGTGGCGGAGGGGGAGAGCCTACCACGTCATGGTGTCGACAGGCCCCCTCTCGAGATGGAGCGTCACAGCCGGCCTCGCCGCCGCATTGGCCGAGAAGGGGCTACGAACCCTCGTCTTCACCGACTCCCAGCAGATGGCGGAGAGGGTGGCGCTGATGCTCCGCCGCCAGTACCGCCGCCTCTTCTACGTCCACCGCGCCGGGCTCTCACCCGAGGAGAGGAGCATGGTTGAGCAACGGCTCCGCAGAGGAGAGGCCGAGGGCGTTGTGGCGACGCCCACCCTGGAGCTAGGCATAGATATAGGGAGCCTCGACGCCGTGGTGATGGCTGGGCCGCCGCCGAGCTACTCCAAGTACCTGCAGAGAGCAGGGAGGGCGGGCAGGAGGGGCAGGACCGGCTACGTGTTCCTCGTGCTCGGAGACGACCCCATAGACTCCTTCTACGAGAAGCACCCGGAGAAGTATCATTCACAACGCATACCACCAGTATACATGGAGCCCGGGAACGAGGAGGTGCTGAGGATCCACGCGCTCGCCCTGGTGCTCCAGGAGGGCAGGGTTCCCGGGGACAGGCTACCGCGGCCCGAGTGGCTGACGGCCCTGAGAGAGCTCGAGAAAGAGGGCCTGGTGATCAGCGACGGCCGCTTCTACTACGCCTCGAGGAGGAGGGCTATAGGGGTGTTCAAGGCCGCGGCAAGCATAAGGGGCGCGGGGCCCCGCGTAACAATAGTTGACGCGGAGACGGGGAAGGCTATTGGGACAAGGGAGCTCCCCGCCGCCGTGCTCGACCTACACCCGGAGGCGATCTATCTACACGGGGGCCGCGTATACAGCGTGGCCCGGCTACGCCTAGACACGATGGAGGCCGTTGTACGCCCCCTCCCCATCGACGTATCCATGTACACGAAGCCCCTATATACAACCGATCTAGTGGACTACGAGGTGTTGATGGAGAGGAGGAGCGGCTCCGGCATACCACTGGCGTACGCGAAGGCCACTATATCGATCATGGTCGAGGGCTACCTCCTCTACAACACGTATTCCGGCGACAAGCCCTTGTCTATCAACATGCTCGACGAGCCAGTGTTCTACACGTATAGGACAAGGGCCCTCCTCCTCAAATACCCCGTCAACACCGAGTGGGATATGCTGGGAAACGCCGAGGCCTTCCACGCCATAGAACACACCCTCATATCCGCGGCCAGGCCAGTGTGCGGAGCCGCTCTCGGAGAGCTGGGAGGCATAAGCTATCCCAGCGGAGACATAGTCATATACGATGCGGCGCCCGGCGGAAGCGGGCTCGCCCGCCTCCTCTACGAGAGATTCGAGGAGGCGGAGAGGCTTGCGCTAGAGATAATGACGGGGTGCGACTGCGAGGACGGGTGCCCCAGATGCATATACAGCCCATACTGCGGCAACAACAACAAGATTCTCTCCAAGAGAAAAGCCATATATGTACTCAAGAAGACGCTGGGCGAGAAACCATTGATCAGGGAGCCGCCCGCCGAGAAGAGGTATGGGTCCCCGATAGCCTAGAGGGGAGGCAGGCTTCAACGGGAAAGCATGAGGGTTAGCTGGAGAAGCTCCGCTTCATCAAAAGCCCTCCATATATCCTCGAGAACCCCCCTTATATCAACGCCCACGTACTCGGGGAACGTTGAGCGCACCCACTCGATGGGAGCATATATGCTGTCAATTATCCTCCCATGTATCCTCTCAACAGCCTCCCTGTCAACGGGGCCGTAGTAGCGGAGTATCTCGA
>JALVHX010000052.1 GCA_027028805.1 Desulfurococcales archaeon
GGGCCCCGTGTCTCCGTATTTCGAACAGCTGAAGCTACCCCCCAAGACCCTGTCCGGCAACACGATGGCGTTGCTCTACGTGAAATACGTGGCGCATAGAGTGATAATGGGGGCGAGTAGCGCCGCCAGCTTCTCCAGGTACCGGGGCGTGGTCGAGGATATATCCAGGAGCCTCGGCGGCTCCGCCTGGCCTGTGGCGGATAACGTGGAGAAGGCTATATGGCAGATAAGATATATCGAGGGAAGCATACAGTTCCTGTTCGTAATAAGCCTTCTCCCAAGCCTCATAGTGGTCTGGATAGCCGCGTCCAGGACACCGCCCGCCATAATATCCATCATGAGGAAAACCATAGCCCTGCTCAGGATCAGGGGCGTGGGGATAACGAGGATCAAGAACGGGTTCCTCGCATCCTCCCTCCTCTGGGGCTTCGCGGGCGCCGCCGCAGGAGCCCTCCTCGGCCCCCTCGCGGTCTCGCTGATAACAGGCTACGAGTACCCCGTTGTGCTCGAGACAGTGATAGACCCCGCCACAGTGGCGCTCGTGGTGGCCGTGACGCTTGTCGCCATAATCGTGAGCGTCAACTCCGGGTTCAAGGCCATATCAGGGGTGGCGCCCAGGGAGTTCACGGTGCCGACGATATTCGCGGAGCTCCCGTTGACGAAGAGGGGCATGGGGTTCTGGGGATGGCTCCTCCTAGCGCTCGGCGCATACTATGTCATGAGAAGCCTCTCCGGAATATCCCCGGCCACGCTATTACCCATGGCCCGCTCCCCCGCGATCTCCATACTCCTCATAATACTAGCCCTGCTCGAGCCAATAGTCGTGTTCTTCGGCCCAGTCATACTCGTCTACGCGGTGGCGAAGACCATAACAGCCTACCCGGAGCAACTAGCCGGCATAGTCGAGGCCCTCGTAAGGCCTTTCGCGAAAGAGTATAGGCATGTAGCGGGCAAGCTTGTGCTCGCGAAGCCGGAGCGGATAGCCCTCATAATACTACTCACCAGCTTCTCGATAAGCCTCCTCCTCGCCGGCGTAGTCGGCTCCGAGTCGTCGCGTGTAACGTTCGAGAACATGGTCGACACCGCTCTCGGGCCCCGCCACACCTACTACATGATCCTGGACGCGCGCTCGTCGAGCCAGGTGGAGGAGGCCGTGGAGAACATCACCGGCGCGCTCCGCGGCCACAGCTATACTGTGACTGTGCTGGTGCAGGCCAGGTCCGATGGATACGGCGGCCTCAGGCCATACACGATCCTGTTCGAGGCCGGCGAAAACGCTCTCCCCGCCAGCTACATACTCGTGCTCAGGGACAAGGAGAGCTATATCAGGGTCATGAGGCTTCACGCCGAGCTCGGAATAGGGGTGAACGGCGTCGACGCCGTCAGGGCCCTCGGCCGCGGCGACTTCGTATACGTGGTCCCGGCACGCCAGATAAGGGCCCTGGCCCCGATACTATCTAGACGCCACGTGTACAACGCGACGCTCTACACGCCGGGTAGCTCCTCGGGCACAGTTATTTATGGCGGCATGGTTCTCCGCGGAGGATTAAGGAACCTGCCAGGCGTCTATACTATAGGGAAGAGCAGTGATATCTCGGAATACATAGGTGTGCGGGACTACTACGACAGGATCGATATATGGGGCTCGACGGGCATAATACTTGTATCATCGGCGCCCGGAGCGATCGTGGGCTGGGACACCGGGATGACCCTAATAGACAGGGTCGCCGAGAAAATAGGGGACAGGATACGCGTAGCCATACTAGTCCACAGCGACGAGGATCTCGGCGGCCTCCTCAAGGGGTTCGCCGAGATAGACGTGTCCGAGGAGAGGGCTTATTT
>JALVHX010000053.1 GCA_027028805.1 Desulfurococcales archaeon
TATTTAATTTTAATAAGATATTCTCGTGCCGTCAGAGAGCATTATGCGAACCCACAGTACCTCAGGAAGTTGCCGAATATTCTAGGAGGCTCTTAAGCATTATGGATAAGGACATGGTGGTACATGAACTAACTATGCGCTCAGTATTTTTATCTAAACTAGCATCAAAGGGAGTGACAGATGCTAATATATTGGCACGCAGTCTCATGGAATTCTATATGAATATGGGAGATGAGGATGCCGAACTTGCTGAGAAATATAATGTTAATATTGGCTAGAATACCAATAATTTTATTTTATGTATTTTTATATTTTAAGAAAATAACAATTATGAATATAAAATATTTGTTATTTATAAAAAGTTTAGATAATAAGCTAATTGATTTCTTAGCTATATTATATAGTTTGGAATCCGCTGGAATACATATAGATAAACTACTCCGCGATCTAGGGTTAGGCAAAATCTTACTCGGTGACGCCTATAAGAGGCTGGGTGAGCAATATATAGTGTTTGAGAGCGCTACCGGTTCAATGGTATCGGCGCTACGACAACTAAGTAAAGCTATATATCGTTCTAGGTTGTCAAAGATATTGAACGAGTATATAGATGTATTTATATCCTCCGGTGATACGCGAGGTTATATTAAATCTGCATTAGATACTGAGATTAGTTTATTAAAAGATAAACTTAATAATAATTTTATACTCATAGATAATATATATGAATCATATCTAATTATTTTATTATCATCTATATTGCTAGTATTTATACCAGGCATTTCGAAATATATTGTATTATTACCATTATTTATTGGTATAAGTGGAATTATAGCATATATTATAGCATCAATTATTGTTGAAAATCTTTATCTTAATGAGTCTGTATATCTATTTATTTTGACAATATTTTTACTAATATTATTAGCATTTTTATCATTCATACAAAATATTATTTATTATATAATAGTATTAGTATTAATCGCTATTGTATCGATATTGGCTAATATTTATTATAAAAATTATAAAATGATCGATGACGTGGCTGTGATGCTTCTGGAGGATTTATATACAGAGGCTACGAAAGGGTTTACAATAGAAGCGGGGATAAGTAGGCTTAGCTCAAGAAGCCGTTATAGTGTTATCTTAGAGCCCATTAACAGGCTTATGGATATCGGGTTAGAGCTTAAGGATGCTGTTAGTTTTCATAGGTTTCCGCCCTTAGCATCAATGATAATGAAGAGCATAGTTATTCCTCTACGCTATACCGGTGAGCATGCTCGCTACTTGGCCTCAATAATGACTAGTGTTCATAGTATTTTATGGGCTAGACGTGCGGTGTTAGAGAGAACTCGAATATATATAGGATATGCATTTACGTTGCCCATCGTTTCATATATAGTGATGTATGGTTTCCTAGACATGTTTCCGGGATCTAGGGGTAGCGGGCTTCTAGTGAATACTATATTATTAGCGAGCATATCGGCGGCGCTTGTGGCTGGGCGATTAAGGAGGGGTTGTGGCTTATGTGATATAAAAATAGTCTTGGCGATGGCCTTGCTTAACGTGTTATTATATTTTATCCCTTTACTACTCCGAGGGGCCTTAGGCGTACCACGAGCTTAGCTATGCCCACTTCATGGGCCACGCGGACAACTCTGTCTACATCCTTATATGCGCCAGGGGCTTCCTCGGAGATTACTCTACGTGTGGCTGCACGGAGTACTATTCCCTTCTTTGAGAGCTCGCTTACAACCTTATCGGGTCTATATGTACGTATAGCCTTGTGGCGGCTCATCCAGCGGCCAGCGCCATGGGGGGCGCTATACCATGTCCGGGCACCGCTTTTTGTGCCCACAAGTATATAGCTTGCAGTTCCCATGCTCCCAGGTATTAGCACCGGCTGCCCTATGCTCCTATAATCGGCAGGTATTTCTGGGTGTCCTGGTGGAAATGCCCTTGTAGCTCCTTTTCTATGTACTATAAGCTTCATTCTTTTCCCGTCTACGTCATGCTCCTCGATTTTTCCAATATTATGTGCTACGTCGTAGACTAGTCGCATTCCCAGTTCCTCGGGATCGCGGTGGAATACATTCTTAAAACTTTCTCTAACCCAGTGCATTATTATCTGTCTATTAGTCCATGCGAAATTAGCGGCGGCAGCCATGGCGCGCACATAGCTTTGTGCCTCAGGGCTGTTAAATGGTAGCGCAGCCAGCTCTCTGTCGGGGGGGCGAATTCCGTATTTTCTCATCGCGCGCTCCATCATTATTATATATTCGCTGGCAACTTGGTGGCCAAGGCCACGGCTGCCGGTATGTATCATAACGGTAACTTGGCCAACATGGGTTATCCCCATAGCCTTGGCTGCGGCAGGATCGTATATTTGATCAACTACCTGTACTTCGAGGAAATGGTTGCCGGCGCCGAGTGTGCCGAGCTGGTTATGGCCCCTCTGCTTGGCTCGCCTGCTTACTTTACTGGCATCGGCGAGTCTCCAGCTGCCGCGCTCCTCTATGTGATCCATGTCTTCTGGCCATCCAAATCCTTTTTCAACTGCCCATTCTACTCCCCTATTTAAAACCTCGTCGAGCTCGGAGAAGCTTAGCCTGAGCTTGCCGGTGCTTCCCACGCCACTTGGCACGTTTCGGAAGATCTCGTCTACAAGCTGTTTAAGAAGGGGTCTAACATCTTTTTCATCGAGATCGGTGCGTAATACGCGTACGCCACAGTTTATATCATAGCCTATGCCGCCTGGTGATATGACTCCTGTTTCGATATCGAATCCCGCGACACCACCTATAGGGAACCCGTATCCTTGGTGTACATCTGGCATCGCGTAGGCGGCTTTCTGTATACCTGGTAGTGATGCTACATTAGCTAATTGTATGAGCGAGAGATCCTCCATGGCTTTTTTCAATATATATTCGTCCGCAAATAGTATTCCAGGCACACGCATGCCGGGTTTCGCGCCTACTGGTATCATGTATTCGTATGGCCCGATTTTCTCAAGCCTGATCCTGGACGACATATATAACCACCGTATATCGAGGTGTCATTACAAGTGTATCGTATTCAGTCTTGTTAGTATTAGGATTTCTTTAGGAGGTTTTTATGTTTAGGGAGTATTATCTACGTTTGCGTGCTCTGTAAGTAGTGTTATTATAGCATAAAGGGCATCGTCTATGTTGTGCGCCATTATTTGTTTACCTGTATCAAGGTCTTTTATAGAATAGCGTCCCGTCGCGGCTTCTTTTTTGCCTATAAAAATAGCTAGCCGGGCCTGGCTCTTTATACGTGAAAGAGTTTTCCCCGGTTTCTTTGCATAATATACCATAGTAGAGATCCCATACTCGTGGAGTCTGTGGACGAGCTTATATGTATGAGATACGCATTGTTGCTCCGAGCACATGACTATTATATATACCTTTGCTTTCTCGGCCACGTCTTTGTCTCCTAACGCCAGGGCTATTCTATCTATTCCCAGAGCGGCGCCAGTTGACGGCTCAGGCGGTCCCCCATAAACTGATGTTAGGTTGTCATAGCGGCCGCCACCGCCTATGCTAGGTTCTATGGCTGGTGTTTTTATTTCGTATATTAGGCTCGTATAGTAAGCGAGCCCTCTCACGAGGCGCGGGCTGTATTCTGCATTTATGCCTAGTTCTTTTAGGCTATCTATGAATAATAATGTGTCTTCTAGATATTTTTTTAGTGCAGAATATATAGGATCTGATATAAGTTTTTCTATTTTAGTGTTTAATATATAATTTATTTCTTTAGCCGCGATTTCAGAATACTTCTTTAATTCCAATATAGCTTCTTCTATAAGTTTTTTATCAATTAAGTGAAGTATATGATCTTGAATTTCTCTTGATATATTATGTTTTGTCATTATGTATCTATGTATATAGACGTTGCCGACTATGAACTTATATTTTATCCCGATTAGATCTAGGTATTCATGTATGGTATAGGCTACGCGTATATCTGACATTATGGAGGGATCCCCGATTATCTCGAGGCCTGCTTGCCAGAATTCCCTGTTGCGGCCTTTTTGTGGTTCTTCGTATCTATAGCATCGTGCGATATAATATAGGCTAATGGGTTTCTTCATCCCCCGCATCTTTGTTAGATACGCTCTAATAATTGACGCGGTTACTTCGGGTCTTAGTGCAAGAAGGCGTCCTGCCTTGTCCTTGAATACATACATGCTTCTAACGATCTCTTCGCCCGATTTTGCAGCAAATAGGCTAAAATGCTCAATTATAGGGGTGTATATGGGGGTGAACCCGTTTTTGCGAGCGGTGTTTTTGAACATGTCGAATAAATATTCATAAAGCCATGCCCGGGCCCCTATGATATCGTATGTTCCCCGCGGTGTTCTTAAATACTCTTTACTCATATAGCCATCACTCCCGTTTTGGCTCGATTTTTGATACCTCGTAGTATGTTAGATCGCCTTGGAATGAAACCATTGCGAGGACTAATATAAGGTTGTTTGAGAGGGCCTGGCGGCTCCACACGGAGAGTTTTTCTGTTTCTATAGGTGTTTTTTCTTGTAGAACAATTACTAGTCTTATGCTGCCGTCTTTATGTTTTACGAGAAACTTATCTCCTAAGGGCCTAACCCTTCTGCCCCTGTCTCTGAGGTCCTTGTATACTACTAGGCGCGCCCAGAACATCTTCTTAAAACACGTACTGTGCGCGCGTAATAGCTCTTCGAAACTCTTATAGATGGTGTTTTGGTCACGAACTTGTGCGTCGCCGCGGAGTAGTAGATAAACTATTTCCTCTAGAGCGAGTTCTAGGGTGTTGCCTAGCCGTGTGCCATACCACCTGTTTTCTAGGCTGCGTGCATCTGCGTCGAATACATGGCCCCGGCATTTTTCTTTATCAAAGAATATAGTGTATAGCTTCTTCGGCATCTAGGCGGGCACCCCGGTTTCTCTGCCGTGTCTCTTTGCCGTGACTCATGTAGGGCCTGGACTTGGGCCTAGGCTTTCTCTGTGACGACGGGTTCTAATTTATTATCTTATGTATATTTTTAGTTATTCTAGATGGCGTCTGCTGGGTGGGTTATGATGAGTAGTGATGTCTATAAATACCCTATTAAGACGCGCGCGGTTTGGTGGGATGAGGGGCGTGTATGCTGGATTGATACAAGAAAGTTGCCGTTTGAAGAGAAAATAGTCTGCAGTAATGATCCCGGGAGAGTGGCGCGCGCCATAGTTAGTATGGAGATACGTGGTGCTCCAGCTATAGGTGTGGCGGCGGCTCTCGCTGTGGCAGCGTATAGTGTACAGGGCGCGGGGAAAGAAATGTTGTTGAAAGCTATTGATCTCCTGTGGAAAACAAGGCCGACGGCATATAATCTCTTTTGGGCGTTACGTAGGATGCGCCAGGTCGTAGAGACGGGTGGTGATGTTGTATCGGAGGCATTGAATATACTAAGAGAGGATATTGAAGCCAATATAAGGTTAGGTGAATACGGCGCCTCTCTCATCAGTAGCGGCGATATTATCTTAACTCATTGCAACGCCGGGGCGCTTGCAACAGCCGCGTTTGGGACTGTTGGAGGCGTTATTCGTGCGGCTTGGTATCAGGGTAAGAAAATCCGCGTTATAACTACAGAAACCCGCCCAGT
>JALVHX010000054.1 GCA_027028805.1 Desulfurococcales archaeon
GTACCAGGCTCACCAGCTATAACAAGCAACGTGCCTGGAGGAAATCCGCGAACTATATCATCGATCCCCGAAACACCTGTTTTATACATAACTTATACCCCCACGGTCTAGCCGGGGGCACAATTCCCTTGATATCCAACTATCATATTTATTACATAATGTTCTATAACGTCTATTATTCTTTACCCTTAATTATTAAAACTTGTATAATATAACATTATATGATAACAAATATTCCAGTATATTATTAAATAACATTTAGTTTTGATAAATAATCAAGAACTATCACTGTAACAGCCAAAGCCATAGCGAGAGCTATGACTATATGTGGCTTCATCTTTATACCTACATCACTTTCCTCGTAGAACCTCACAAGGCCAGCTGCTGTGAAGGGACCGGGTGCTTCTTTACGCTTTCTTCTTTTAGATGGCATTTTTCACACCCCTAATCCAATCCTCTTCTGCAATTATTTTATCTAGGGTGCCCGTATTTAAAACATCTATTCTTAATCCTTATCTATATAGGTGAACCATAGTGGAGATACGTGAGGCCCAGGCCCTTATAAAGTCTCTATATTATGAGCGTGATAGTGCTAGAGGCGTGTTTGCAACTTTTACATGGCTTGTAGAAGAGATCGGAGAAGTCGCCGATGCCTTGCTCAAGAGCGATAGACGCGCCCTATCCGAGGAGCTTGCAGACGCTTTTGCCTGGCTTTTGAGCGTAGCAAACCTTGTAGGAATAGATCTAGAGGAAGCCTTTAGGAGAAAATATATTAAAACTCCTTCACAGCTCTAACTATATCAGTTGCCAGCCTTGGATCTTTTTCAACAATAGTGCCCGTAACTATTATATCGGCCCCGCTTCTCAACAGAGTCTTAACTGTTTCAACGCTACGTATACCCCCGCCAACTATAACTATTAACCTTGTATGTTTCTTAATAGCAGCAGGAAACTCTGGTGGAACCGGTGAGACCGCGCCACTACCAGCTTCTAGATATATATATTTCATCCCAATCATTTCTGACGCAAGTGCATATGCAACCGCGATCTCTGGCTTGTTGGCTGGCACCGGCGCTATCCTGCCAACATGAGCTACCGCCGTACCACTATATAATACAAGATACGCTGTGGGCAAGGGTTCTAAACCATATTTTTTCACGATAGGCGCCCCTGCTACCTGGGCACCCATTAAATAGTAAGGCTCCAAACTATTAACTAGGACAGTAAACAACACAGCATCCGCATAGGGTGTTAAACAGTTTATGTTCCCGGGAAACACTATTACGGGAACGCCGTGACGGCGCAGCGTCTTCGCGACACGGGACGCCTCCTCTGGCGTAACAGCCAGGCTTCCTCCTATAAGGAACGCATCTGTACCAGCATCTATCATTAAAGAAGAAATCCTTTCAATATCGCCCGGCTTATCAGGATCAATTAAAGTAAAATGAAGCTTCTCGCCTCGCCCTAGTTTTTCCACAATATATTCATGGACGCTACCCATAGACACACCCTTAGCTACTCGCTCTCAACAACCTCTTCCCCGCTTTTATCACTACTAGTACATGGTTCTAATTGTTCCATCTTATTCTCCATATATAGATCAACAAACTTATTGTATACATCAACAGCCTCATATATTGAGGGAACAACCATTCTATAACATAAGCCACAATTACCACACCTGATCACTGCTACCTTTTTAGGTGTACCACCCACTTCTTCTCCACTATAGCTTCCGCGCTCGAATTTTATAGTCAGGTTTCTTGAACCACATGCCGGGCACTGGAACACCGTGGGGATACGCCGTCTCCTACGAACAACCTTCTTATATTTTTTCCTCCTTCTACCCAAAGCATAGCCCCCACTATTCTACTATTTTATCCCCTTTTTCAATCATTCAAGATATCTTCCTGAGCACCATTAAAACATCATACGGCATCTCTTAATTCCTTTATGGCCCAGATAAACGCCATCACCCACTGTAAAGCTTGCGTCTCAGCGTCTTACTGCGCCCATAATATATAATTTCCGTCACAATGCCCCATAGCTCTTTAAATGATACATCAATTACTCTATACCATTTTTTCTCAGCTGCAAGCCTCGCACCCAAGAGATGACTACAGTATTTATCACGTTTCTCACTCATAACACGTATAACAAAATGCTTACATGAACAAAAAAACGGGAAAACAATAATATGATCTCTATGAACACCTATATATAATAATACAGGCGCCTCATCACCACCTATACGGGGCACTATGAATCTCTTCATCTTAGCCATAGTTAATGGCTCATGCATATTGCTAAGTTCCTCTAGAGAAAACCCCCTTAAGAGCACTGCCAACCTAGCCGCATCATACGCTGCCACTATATATTTTCACCTCATCCTTATAACCAACATATAATATATCTACAAGGTCGCGTGGAAACAAACCTGTGGCTAAAACACCGTGGATTTGCTTAATCATCCTATCAACATCAAGAGCATTATATATATACTTATAATCTACAATATCTATTATCAAGCCATAATTATCTGTTATTACGGGGCCATCTTTTCTAACACCCATCCTGATCCGGGGCTGCCCTATTCCAAGCTCTATTATTTTTCTAAAAACATATCTTATAGTCATAGGAATAACCTCAACAGGAATCGGCTTTCTATATAAATAATCTTTATTATTAAACTTAGTATAGTCAACTATATATACCCTCCTAACAGAGTTCAAAGCCAAGTATTTTTCTCTAAACAACGCCGCTCCTCGTCCTTTAATTAGATCCAATCTATTAGAGACCTCATCAGCACCATCTATATATATATCAATTTTATCTAATCCGAAGAGGTCGTACAGACATGCCTTAATATTTTTATTCAAAATATAGAGAACAGTATCTAAAGACGATGACACTATTATTTTATTCTCTAACACATTTTCACGAACGCATTTATCTATAAAATATTTTATTGTAGAGCCCGTGCCCAACCCGATAACTTCTGCTTTCATTATTGTATCTTTCTCACGTTCACACGCAAGAAACGCAGCCATCTTCTTGGCTTCCTCTACGCTGGCCATAGACAATACACCCGCGTCTCATAATATATTGTTATTTACGATTAATTATTAAAGAAAAACTCCACGCATATGGCTGGCAGAATTACCAACGTGCCGGTGAATAACCGTGACTATAGGAGAGCATGAGATAAACTACATCAGAGAGATCTCCAAGAGGCTTATGGGCAACGACTTCGCACATGGCTACCCTCATGTGCTCCGAGTTCTAAGGTACGCCCATCTAATAGTTTTGAACGAGAACATAGATATCGACAAATATGCATTAGACGCATCTATTTATTTGCATGATGTCGGAAGAGTACTTGGAGAGCCTCATGCACTATATTCATCGTGGTTCGCGCAGGGCCTCCTCAGCTCTCTTGGAATAGATCAAGCTACTATAAAACGTATAATTAATGCAATACTGTATCATAGTTATAGTTACGCGCGCGAAAAAAGAATAGTGCCGGAAAGCCCTGTAGCACTCGTATTAAGCGATGCCGATAAGCTGGATGCGTTAGGAGCGATAGGATTTCTAAGGATGTTCCATTACTCATGGAAACATGGCCGTAGTTTAGAAGAAACAATAAAGCATTATAATAATAAAATTAGCGTGCTACCCGATCTAATGCATTATAATTATTCCAGAATACTTGCCAAAAAATTAGTTACAAAAACTAAACAAATTATAGAATGGTTATTAGATGAAACTAATATTTAGCCACTAGTACATTTCTCTGAATCAATATTACTAAATCCTCCGCCGAATTCCGCTCTCCTTTTTATAATATCCCTTAGAGCATCGATAAACACATCTATCTCTTCGCGTATATTATATATATAGTAACTTGCCCTAACTGTGCCCTTTAATCCAAGACGATAATGTAATGGATGCGCACAATGCATGCCTGTCCTCACAGCTACACCATAAGTATCTAGAAGCATCCCCACTACATGATGATGGATCCCCCTTAGGTTAAACGAGACAATACCGCCCCTCAACGATAGATCACTTGGCCCGTAGATATCTATTTCATCACCAAGTTCTCTGATTTTATCAAAAGTATATTTAACTAGTTCTTTTTCGTATTTTTCGACATTATTCATTCCTATCTTTGACAAGTATTTCACCGCCTCCGCTAAGCCTATTGCACCAGCGATATTTGGTGTCCCGGCTTCAAATCTCCATGGAATACTCTCCCATACAATATTATCTAGCGTCACATCTTCTATAGTGCCCCCACCGACCTTGAAAGGCTCCATCTCCTCCAACAGATCCTTCCTGCCCCAAAGAACCCCTATGCCTGTGGGGCCCAGCATTTTATGCCCGCTAAATAAGAGGAAATCCACATCCATCTGGCGAACATTAGTCACCATATGCGGCACAGATTGCGCTCCATCAGCTACGGCTATAGCTCCAACACTATGCGCTATCTTAGCAATCCGCTTAGCATCGTTTATTGTACCCAATACATTGCTCATAATAGGAAACGCTATAACTTTTGTTCTCTCGCTGACCTTTTCCTCTAGATCGGCATAATCCAAGACACCATCGCTAGTTATATCAACATATTTCACGCGGGCCCCACGTATCGCCGCTATTTTTCTCCAAGGAAGCATATTGCTATGATGATCCATAACTGTCAATATGATCTCATCGCCCTCCTTAAGGTTCCTCATACCCCAAGAGTAGGCTAAGATGTTCGAAGAATCAGTTGTGTTTCCAGTAAAAACTATCTCATCCCAGCTAGATGCACCTATAAACTTCGCCACAACATCATGTGCACTCTCGTAGAGCTCGCTTGCCTCCTGGCTAAGAGTATGATAACCCCTGTGGATATTGGCGTAATGCTTAGTATAGAATTCAACGAGCACATCAATAACCTGCCTAGGCTTATGAGTTGTCGCGGCATTATCAAAGTATATAAGGCGCTTGCCGTGAACACTACGTCCTAGTATAGGAAAATCCTGCCTAATTACATAGGGATCAAACAACCCCTACACCCCACAACATCCTATTATCTAACCAATACAAGCCGGTAAAAATATTCTACACTATTAACTGCGGCACGCCTTAACAGGATTCCCCGTAGAAAGATCCCTATATTAGTGATTCATCTATTTGACAAACAAAGCCCCATAGTCTATACCTGTAAACATTTAATTAATATCTTATTTTTATTAAAAAGTATTTTTACATAATAATCTAAATAAACAATATATAAAACTAAACATAATCTCGGGGAAAATATGTATTAAAGGAAAGACCGAACTAATAAACAGTGGGGGGTCGGGGACCCCTGTTGGACGCCGCCGCTGGCGGAGGATGAACAGGGGGCGAAAGCTAAGCATACATAATATATTAAAATAATTCTATATTTTATGAAGAACCAAATATCTTTAAATCAATCTATATTGTGCATATCTATTAAGGAAAGCTAATCTATTGCAGGGATGGGTAGAATGCATCTAAGGGAACAAACAATTGGCGGCGTTATAGATAAACTTGTAAGTAAGGGATGGCGGGGCACAATAATCTATATTGGCGACGCCAATGATCTCTCCCATAACCTTGCAGTAGAA
>JALVHX010000055.1 GCA_027028805.1 Desulfurococcales archaeon
AGCACTTGGCGCTCCAGGAGCCTTCTCCTAGCCCTATGGATCCATGCGGTGAGGGCTAGGAGGGATATTATGGCTAGGCCCGCCGAGTACGCGTCGGGGCCTTCGGAGTATATGTCGACGTATACATCCCCCGCGTCATCCACCCCGCTATAGGAGGCCGCGCCCAGGATCCCGTGGGCCGCTACGAGACTCCTCTTACCCGTGGAGGCGTCAACTACATAGATATATGTTGTCGCGCGGAAAGGCGTGTCGACGACGCGATCCGCCGCGGCCGGATAGCTACCAATGTATGTAATAGGCTGGGCCGCCGACTGGTAGAGAATATATGCGGCGGAGGCCAGGGCGGCGAGCATCAAGGCCGCGTATATGAGCGACGAGGCTGATAGAACGATCTGTTTCTCCCCAGACAACACGGTGCACCAAGTACACCACTACATGGGAGAATAGAATATATTGTTCACGGCGCATGCTTCCGGGATAGAGTATATAGGGTTGCCGCGGAGAGAATAGATTGTCTTGGATCAAAACACTCCTCGTGGCTGGGCAAGGGTTTCGGCGGAGAACAGGGTTCTTTCCCTGCACCTGTGCGCCGTGCACCGGCCTAGGTGTTCGTCATCATTACCAGGGCCAGGGCCGCCGAGGCTGATAGTTTTCTTATCCACTCATCCGGTTCCCCGCCATGCTCTATTATGCTGGCCAGGACAGGGTACTTGTCGCTTACTATGGCCTCGCCCGCCACTTTCTCGAAGAACTCCTTGACGCGTATGGAGAGGACGATGGCCAGCGCCTCCAGTATGGGCTCGGGCGCCCCCTTATCCGCCTCCTCCTTGAAGAGCACAGTATCCACTATTATATGGGTGAGAGTGTCCTCGTCTATCCCGGCCTCCCAGAGCTTCTTGCCGGAAACCGCGCGGTATACGTCGCCCGCCAGCCCCTCTATGTAGGGCAGGGGGCTCAGTGTCTCCAGCCATTTATCCACCAGGCCGCGGATAATTGTTTTCGCCTCCTCTCTCTGCTCATCGCTCAACGCTATATCGTGGTACGCCAAAGCTATAGCCAGGAGGTCTGCTTCAGAGACACCCTGTTCATAGACTGTGGGTGTATACATAGATAACGCGGCCTTATCCTCCATAGCCAGCGACATGACCCGTTATCACCTATGAGTAGTATGGGCCCGTGTTAGGGTTAAAGAACCTAGGATTCTTCAGGCAACACACGGGGGCCCCGTGGAGTGCGGCGGATCCATGGGATCCTAGAGCAAGGATGCGAGAGATATGAGACCGAGAGATGCGGCTGTAACTATTATACATGCAATAATATTCCCCAGAAACACCGCCACAGCGCTTCTCCCCCTGTCCAGGCCAAGTATATATGCTATGAGGCTCCCTGTCCACACACCGGTAAGCGGTAGCGGCACAGCCACATATAGTGCGAGTGCGGCGTAGACGGAGCCGCCACGGCTTATGCGCGCGGCCCTAGCCCTGATCCTCTCTAGAACAGCCATGTATAGACGCTGTAGCAGGCCCACCCGGGATATGATCCTGGACTCAACCCAGCTAAAACCATATATGATCACCAGGCCCGGGAACGTGCTCGCCGCGAGAGAGCTCACAGCCACAACGAGCGGGCTCAGCCCGAGCACCCCTATGCCTAGAGGTATGCTTCCACGAAGCTCTACGCCGGGAAGCATGGAGACAAGGATAACATAGAGGAGTTCAACCACCAACACGCATACCCCGACAAAGCCTCCCTTCATAACAATTATGGGCGCCGCCCACAGCCACTATAGATTAGCCCAGGACACCGTTATAGGTGTGGCGAAACAGCCTTTCCTATAAAGCATCTCTGCGGAGAATAGCCGGAGGGAGAAAAATAAACAATAATTAAACCCCCCGGGATCACCGGGCCCGGGGGGATTTGTTCCTCATAGATCGCGGTGCTGGCCGGGAACCCGGCTATGCGTATTCGGTGCTCTCTGGTCGTGTTTCTCATCCTATCGTGACAGTTGTCTGCGCCGTCACTATTCCTGGGTATAGCATCTCCTCTATGTTTATCGTGCCCGTGGTGGTGTTGTATATGTAGTATCCTGATGCATGCCATGGGTACTCGTATAGTACCAGTATCGTCTCGATCTCTGTGCCGTTGACCTGGTATGTCTGCGGCATTATCACTGGGTATGAGAAGCTCAGCCTGTTGGAGGCGCTTGTTATGCCTATGTATGATGCGTTGGCGTAGTAGAGTATTCCGCCGCTCCACGCTGTGCCGTTGTAGTCCAGGATGACTCCGAGCAACAATATATCCTGTATGCCTACCGGTGTGGTTACATTGGGGTTGCTGACCATGTAGACGTCGGCGAGGAGGAATGGTGCATAGGCTCCTGCACGGAAGCTAGCCGTCACGCTACCCACTATGTATCCTCCCACGGCTCCCTCCTCTTTGAAGCTACTGCTTGTCCTGATAGTTATTATGCGTAGACCGATTACATCGTACGGCTTCCATCCGCTGAAGCTGTTGAGCGTGTATATCAGCCTGTATACACCCGGCATAGCCGGCTCCTTGTAGTAGAATATGTAGTCATAGCTCGTGTTGCTGTAGTGGTAGTAGAGCACGAAGTCGCGTAGAGGCTGTACCCATTTAATGGGTATATAGAACTGTAGGCGCCCATTGTACTGGTCGGCTATGCTCGGGTTATAGACGAAGCCGACCAGCGCCGGGAACTTGTATCCCGCGAAGCTCTGGTCGCGGCCATCCGGCAACACGGTGCCTCCCGGCGGCACAACCATGTAGCTGAAATCTGTGGCGTAGCCGGTGCTCCACCTAGCTATAACGGCTATCCCGGCAACATTTGGATCAGTTACTATGAAGGGTAGTATACGATAATCATGGCTCTCTATGAGGCGGCCGTACAACGGGTCTATTAGGCCATATAGCGTGTAGGGGTCATAGACCCTGCCGGTCTTCTGTCCTCCCAGGAACACTGTCGAGACATTGTCTATCACCAGGGGTACTAGGATGGAGAACGGTATCACTATGTCCTTTGTGCTCGTGGAGACAACTATCTTGCCGCTGACAACGCCCGGCCCGGCGTCCTCGGGCACAGTGAGCGTTGCGACGACTTCTCTATAGCCCCCTATGTCAACTATGCTGGGCACGGATATCATGCCGCATGGCACAAGCTTGTATCCGCGCAGAATGATCTCTGCCTCGACCGGTGTCACGTTTGCCTTATAGTATCTGAGGCGCACCAGTAGCTGGCCTCTCACACGGTGCTGTACATCACCGATCGTTATGAGCGCGTTTGTGCCGGCCCTCGCCTCGGTGTTGAACCTCCACATCTCGTCGGGAGACATGATGCCGTCGCCGTTATCGATCCAGTCTAGGGCGTCGATACGTATCAGGTGCTCATCGCTCGACGGCGTTATATAGAAGCGGCCCGGCGGATACGTGAGGTTCTTGAAGACAACGAACACCTCGAGGTAGTCGACGTCGTAGAGATAGTAGCGTGGCACCTGGAGCCACAGGGTCTCGTTGAAGTAGTAGACGCCGCTCCAGAGCGTGGCCTCCTTGACGAGCTTGTACTTGTAAGCACTAATAGTCACGGTGTCGTCGCCGCGGAGAACTATGGTGAAGTTCTTGGAGGAGCCCGGTGTGGCAACGGTATAGTACGCGGTATCCTCCAGGTAGCTCGCAAGCAGATACGCGGGTATACCGTACTGGGCCCAGTAGTTGGTGTAGAGCTCGATGAACGCGTTCCTCACACCCTCGAGCACGGAGGCCGTGACACCGCCCTCCATTATTAGCTTCACGGCCGCATAGGCGTCGGCGCGGCCGCTACCCTGCTGGAAGGCCGGGTACCCTATATCCTTCGCCGAGGACTTCAGTATAACCTTCGCGGTCACCGCGTCGGGAGAGTAGCCGTGTTTAACCCTGTAGGCCTGGTAGATGAGAGCCACCACGCCGCTCGTGAACGGCGTTGCCTCACTTGTTCCACTGAACAGTGTTAGTCCGGGATAATAGGATACTAGATCCGTGTACTGGCCCACTCCATAGCCTCTTCCATCAAGTGTTCTGACGCCCGCCCACTCGAAGGCGCCTATGTTGACTACATCTGGCCTGGGGTAGCCGAGGCCGGTGGGGCCGCGGCTACTGAAGGGTATTATGTCGTCGGCATAGCCGGGGTTGTAGCCGAAGAGCTGGTAGTAGTCGAATAGCGTCGAGGCACCTACCTCTATCATCAATAACCCTGCTCCAGGGCTGGAGACGGAGCCGTATCCCGGCCCCTCGTTGCCGGCCGCGAAGACTATGGTGACGTTGTTGCCGTAGAAGTAGTTCTCGATCATAACCGCCTCGTCGAGTATTGAGGCGAAGTAGTCGTCGCCTGGGTACTGGTGAGCCCACTTAGCCACGTTTACGTAGCTCCAGCTGTTGCTCAGTATATCGGCGCGGTGGTTGGCGGCGGGCACAGGCATGAGGGCGTCGAGCTCCGGCACATACACTATATCATAGCCAGCCAGCCACAGCTCTCCCGGCAACAGGGAGCCGAAGAGGAAGCCGGTGGCCGCCGCCAGCTTGGAGCCGGGCGCCACGCCCTTCAACCTATACTGTATCCCGTTGAAGTATATGTCATAGGTCAGCCTGCCCCTGGCCGCTATTATCGTGGCCACGCTTGTCCCGTGGCCATACCAGTCTGTGTATACCGCGAAGTACTCGCCGTCGCTGTCGAGGCCTGGATAGACTCCGGGCTCGCCGGGCGTTATGGTTCCGGTGTCTGTGTCTATGATGGCCTTGGCGAAGCCGTAGGAGTCTATGTAGTAGCCGCTTATGATGCCGAGGCCGAAGTCTATTATGCCGTCGCCGTCAAAGTCCCTTCCCAGTATCTCGTTTCCAACACTAGCCCATGGCTCGTCAGCGAAGCTGTTGTCCTGCCACGCGGGATCAGGCTCTCTCCATAGAGGCTGGCCGAGCTCGCTCTGCTCTAGCTGTCTCATGAGGTCGCAGAAGTCGTAGAAGCCTGTAGAGTAATCCATTATCACCGTATCATAGACGCCTGGTTGCTGTGTATCCACGACTATAACCGGCACCCATGCAGGCACGATATAGCGTGTAAGCGGGTCAAGGTAGAGTACCTCCGCTATACCTATCCTGTAGACCCCGCTCTGACTAGTTATGTTGCCCACATACCAGTCCGTGTCTATCGGGTAGAGCCATATCGGGCTACCGCCATAGATCAGGTATAGTAGTAGGCTGAAGAACGGCACGAGGGCCCCGGACGTGTTGAGGTAGCCGTTGCTGTCGCGCACCGCCACAGCCTTGGTCAACACGAGGTGCTCATCCATGACTATCGTCAACGGCCTCCCGGAGTCGTCGCGCGCGATCGCGTCGAGCCATAGCTCCGGGGAAGTAAAGTCTACGCCGGTGTCGACAACGCCTACAACGACTCCGTCACCGGTTATGTTGAACTCGCTCCAGACACGCGTAGCCCCTATGAGCTGGACGCCAGCCGTATAGGACTCGCCGCCGGCCAGCGCGACAGGGTTAGCCTGGACGGCTCCCTCCTTGTCTAGTAATAGCTTCATTCTCTGGTACTCGCTCTCAAAGATCTCGTAGAGAGAGGGCGATGGAAGTATGGATACAACCGCAGGGCTCTTCGCCAGGGCAACCACCTGGTCCTTGTCGGCGCGGACATAGGCTAGATAGTAGCCGTTGGCGCGTGGCACAACATATATTATCTTGGAGACATGCTGTTTCAGCCAGCCGAGATGATCAGATTTTATGACGACGAATATGGGCTTCGTCCCCTCAAACTCCGCCATCTCGACAGGAATGGGCTTCACCTTTGACGGCAGAAACACCTTGATCTCGTTGCTGTCCCAGTTATCGAGCATCCCCGCCGGTATTTTTTCTCTCCAGCCAGGATCCACTGTAAAGTACGACGAGCTCCTCATAGACGCCGCATAACTAGCCGCTACAACAGCTCCAGGAGACACAGCGATCAATATTAATAAGAACGCCACCATAAACCAAGCCTTACGCATCAACATATCTTAACCCCTCTTATACAATACTATGACGCACAACTATACTATGGGTTATAATACACGTTTGGGATATAAAACTAATACTCCTTGAACAACGAGCCTAGAGAAACCGCGACGAGAACGCCGGGAACCCGGGAAACAGTAATATTTAAGCAGAATAAGATAAGGGATAACCCGCTACAACATAAAAAACACTCTCTCCGCGGGTGATATAGATGGCCCGGCTCCTCCTCAGCATAAAGCCCAGCGGCCCCTACGAGTACTCCTTCGACGGACTAACAGAGACGTCCATCGAGAAGATACTCGATAAATACCTTAGGAAATACATGGCGGCGAGAAGGATCAGGGTGAACCCTCTCGATAAATATGAACGGATAAAGCTGGCCGAGAAGCTGAGAGAGAAACATGGGGACGAGTACCGGGACATACTCGTCAAAATTACATCAACCTGTAACGAGAAGTGCAGGGGAGAAAAGATACTGGAGGAAGCAATGTCCGGGGAGAAGCTTAAGGAGATAATCCTTGAGGAGCTAAAGAGAACACGGGAATGCTTCGAGAAATGCGTGGAGGAAGTAGAAGCCTCCTAGGATCCAGGGCTTTAAACCATAATATTGTCTTAGAACAACTACTGTATTTTCCATACATCAACCCAGGGTTTTTACTAATCAATATATTCCTCGCATCACATGATACTCATTTATATATTAATTACAATTATTGAACCTATTAATTGGACCCTAAAACTCTCCCAGACCAGAGGAACTAGCGGCTATCAGCTATAGCTTTCATGATCTGCTTAATCGTGACCGCGCCAGACACGCCGGCGGCTCTCTTATGGCCTCCGCCTCCAAGCTTCTTCGCTATAAGGGACACGTCCATGGTATCGCTTCTCATGCTGACGCCGTTTGGATACATTATGATGTATATATCGCCGTTGATCCCGTTTCCCACTATGGACTCGTATACCTCGCCCGGGTGGAGACGCTGGTCAACATCTTCTGCCACAACAACCTTTACGCCGGCTACCTCGTATGTATACGTGGATGCAACGGCTTTCTCTAGTAGCTCCGTGTATTCATCCGCTATGTTTCTATAGAGAGTCTCAGCCCACCGGGGCCATATAACGCCTTTCCTGAAGGACTTATACGCGTTGTATCTAACGTTCCACCTGTACCATCTCAGAACCCTTCTCCATTTAACGGTTACCTCGTGCCTGTTCAGGAAAAAATCGTCATCGTACGCCAGCTCCACAAGCCTCGAGGCATACTCGTCCGGCTTATCCCAGAGCATTCCATATATTATGCCCGCGGTCACCTCGCCCGTGTCCAGATAAACCCTTGCACCAGCCTCCTCTATATGGTATTTATAGCTATGCTCCCACTCATGGTGATCAATCCAAGTCACCTGTACATCGTTGTCCCTCAGCTCACGGATAAGCATATATATCTCATCCAGCCGCCCCGGCTGTGGATTAAGATCAAGTATATAGAGCTCCCTGATCCTAGCAACAGCGGACAAAGATACAACCTGGCTCAGATACCTCGGAAGAGCGGTGATCGTAGACAACACCGTGGTCACGTCGCGTAGCCTGCGGGCCACAAGGGCCGCCGACGTAAGACCATCCAGATCCCAGTGGCTTATTATGATCCTATCCTTAAGCATCGCCAACGGGTTCACACCGCATCACCGGGCCGCGGACACAATAGCTAGCCGTGCATAACCCCTTTACTGGATAAGACGATACAACCGGGTACCGCGTCGCCGCGCATAATAATTAGATAAAACAATTGTTAATATTCTTTGTCTCAATCAGAGAGCCAGTAGGTTGCCGAAACGCTTTAATTAATTCAGAGACTAGGATATGGACGCCGATACGAGCCGCCTTATTTTTCGATAAACACTAATAGTATCAATCCACAGCACCGTGGAGAATAATGCGAGAAACGACAAGGAGTACGCGTCGAGCACAGGGTATCTGGCCAGGATATAGAATAATAGGAAGATGGTCGAGCTGAGCGCGTAGAACAGCGACCTCGGGAAGATGCTTCCCCTGAGCACTACAAAGAGGGAGAAAAGAGAGCTCCTAGGCCTGACAGCCACATAGCCTCCATCGCCGCGGGCCGCATAGCCCATCGAGACAAGCCTCTCCAAGTGATGCCTCGCACTATTAGGGCTCTTGAAGCCGGCCAGCCTCTGAACCTCCCTTATGCTGAGGGGCCTACGGCTACTTAGGAGTATAAAGTATACCTTAAGTGTCGTCCCAGAGAGATCAACAAGGGGATCATTGAGGGTTATCGATGATCGGCCGCGTAGACCCAATACGCCAGGCACCTCCAGCCCCTAGTCATATGCGGCGGGCGATTATCCGAGACAATATATACGCGGATACAATAGACACCGAGGCGAGCAGAAAAGCATAGAGAACATCAACCATATCCAGGGAGCCGGAGGGGCCCCGGTAACCCGGGGAGCCCGTATCGATCCCATCACCGCCGCCAGCCGGCGAGGAAGTATTCGCCGCCGCAACGCCTCCATCGTCTACCCTGCCGCCGGGGCCCATATCCTGCGTGGTCTCCGGCACCGAGGCCTCCCCGCTACCCGGCGGCTGACTAGTGTTGTTGCCGCTCCCGATATGTGGTGAGGGCAGGGAGCCCATCGGGGGCGGAGCCGGGTTATCGGCGTACGTGAACCCCCTGGCCGCCTTGAGGACAACCGTTATCCTCTCAACGCCTCCGATAACAGTGTCGCTATACTCGTCCTGTATGGCGAGCACGGTTGAGCCGTCACCATATATTACCTTGAACCGGCCTATCCTGAGAAGCTTGTTGTACACCGTGGTGTTCTCTCCAAGCCTTATCGTTATATTATAGAGCATTATCTTGGACGACGCCGGGACAGGGCCTTTATGGAAGCTATAGGAGAGAGATATGCCGGGCATACTGGTGTTCATAGATAGATATGCCGCCGAGGCGCTTGTATATATGATACTGATGTTCAACAAGCCCTGGCTGGTGTTGAGGAACACATACGGGTTCTCCAAGACGCTTAGCGTGGCATTGCCGCGGCGCTCATTAACAAGGATCACAACTATACTTATAGCTTCCACACGGCCCTCCTTTACAAGCGCCGCGGCGGCCGCCGAGGCCGCCACCAGCATAGCCAGCACTATGGCCGCCAGCATCCTCATCGAGAACACTCCACCTATCTAGGAGATCCGCTTCAATGCCTTTTAACAGTATCCGCGGCCCCCGCGTGTACAAGACATTTGATCCCATGGATGGCTCATGGGGATAAGCGTTGGCGATATAGAGAGGATGTGTGCTAGAACGGGTTGGGCGGGAGCCGTGGCTTAACATATATCTTCTCCATGTCCCCGGCCACTATGTATCCATCAGCCACTATCCCCGCGAATACCGTGGCGTTGCCCCATTTAGTATACCTTACTCTTATAAGCCTCGTATACGTGGAGCCCGGCTTAACGCTAACCGGCTTAACGCTCTCCTCAACCTCGATCCCGGATCCACATACAAGTATTGCGGGACGAGCCTCCTTCTCCAACCCGTTCTCGACAACCACCCGTATAAAGCCGTGCTCCCCCTCAACAGCATCACCCTCCCGCTCAACGCTTATACTGAGGCGGCCGAGCCTCTCAGCAACGAGGCGGTCAACCTCAGCCAACCACATATTGATAGTCTCGGGCTTCCAGAACTCCGCCCACCAGTAATCACTGTCAAGGGCGTGCCAGAGAGCCCATCGGGCCCTAGAAGAATACTCGTCTCTGCCCACGACCCTTTCATATCCCCTTATCAACCTATAGCGAGCCACGGCCCTGAACCACATCTCCTCGTGCTCGGCCACCTCGCCGCGCCACTTACGGAACCCGCCCAGCCAGCTGTTCAACGGGACATGCTTTAGGACGCGGCGGGGAGGCTCTTTCTCCAAAACGTTTCTCAGCCCAGCTGTGCGGAGGAAACCATCCTCCTCGACCAGCTGTAGGTGCCGGACCAGTTTTTCTAGATAAAACGCTGTCTGGGGCGGGTTTTTCGGGAAAACCATCCAGTTCTCGCCGTCAAGGGCGAGTGTTAGAACCCTGTTGCCTCCGTCAAACCATTGCTCAGAGATCCTCAGAGCGGTCTCATACGCGTTCCTCCACGCATGAGGCTCGTCGTAGAAATTGTTGTTGAATCCGAGGATATCGCTGAGCACGTGGTCTCTGAAGAACACTGTTATATGGCTCCCCGTGGCCGGGTTCACGAGGATATAGGGCTCGCGGGGACCGGCCTTGTCGCCGACCGCTCCCATGAAATGATGCTGGTCGTCTAGAACAGTATACTCTATGTTATTCCTAGCATATATATCGACGAGCTTCATCGAGAAAGCCATCTCCGGGGTCCATGCCCCGAGGGCCCGGTAGCCTCCCCCTATAACCCTCTCCGTCACACCCCTACCATACACGAGCTCCTCCTCAACCACATCATCCATGTCCAGGACCTCGGCCAGATACCCGGCTATCGTGTGGGCATATATGCTGGTCAACACGTCTATCTGGCCCCGGGAGACAGCGGCCCTGTATAGATCAAGGGTCTCCCGGACCCGTGCGGCCTCAGGGCTATCCGGAGCATATTTCTCTCCACTGGTGAACTCGACCCCCTCCTCTATAATCATCCTCCACTGCTCCAGGAGGCTAGGGCTCAGATTATAGGTAGCCCTGAAACCCCTTATCCTATCCAGCAGAACAGCGTGGAAGTGATACGGGCCAAGCCCATAGGGCGCCAGGTGGCTTCCCCACACATAGATATACGCCCACGGAGAATGGATCTTTCCATCAACAGTATAGTTGGGGGCCTGGTGGTGATGCCACACAAACGCCAGCAGGAAAGGCCTCCTCTCCCCGGGATCAGCTACCAGGAGACTGGCCGAGTCATATTTTTTATCATCAACATATAGCTCCAACGCATACCTGCCAGGCTCCTCTGGCCCGGGGAGATCAGCTGAAACGACACGAGTCTTCCCTGAGGGAAACTCAACAGTGTCCCCGTACACCGGTACACGGCGCCCCCCGCCGGCCAGGTACACCTGTATCTTCTTAACCTTGTTCACGTCGCCATAGTTGTAGCCTACTACATGGATCCTGTTCGAGGCGCCCGGACCCATGATCGGTTTATCGGCGACCACGTAGGCCTCCAGTCCATCAATGATCTTTACCGGGATAAGCGCATGGTAACTAGACGGGTCGGGAGCCGCCACGGCTACTCAGCCCCCTCCTCCCTGACAACGAGCTCTGTCTCACAAGCCTCAGGGGCCTCGCCGCTTATCCTCTTCCAGTCAACCTGCCTCCTTATGATCTCGGATAAATGATGCTCCAGCATCCTCACAGCCTTCTCCCTGCCCAGCCGCGTAGCGTTCCAGGTGACGTAGGGGGGATAGAAGGCCGCGGTCTTGACGAGCACCTTGCCATGCTTCTTGTCAACCCTGAACTCTATGTAGCCGAGCTCCTTTAGGTGGCACGCGGGGTTGGGGCAGAGTATATCTATCTCGCAGTGTTCTTTCTTCACGAAAACCAGCTTATACTCCGAGGGACTCCTTATTATGCGGCCGCATGGACATTGTAGAAAATCCTGTTCCCCCATAACCCTGCACCACGGCCAGCACGGTGAAGAGACGCCACGTTGTAGCTCTTTTAGGCGTTTTGCGTTATTAATGTTAACAATCCATGTTTAAACAACTGATTAAATAAATACATGGGGCCCCGCGGAGAACGCGTTGACGCAAAAATAAATATGGATACGCATACTATAATCCAATTACTGGATCAGGCGGGTAGCCGGCCCGCGGCGGGCCACAGATCCTGGGCGAGGGATATCCCGGGTTGAAGAACAATAGAGAAGAAACAGTGCTCCCCCTCACCGAGGCAGTATACATGGCGGTGCGGAGCATAAGGCTACGGCTCGGAAGAATACTCGTAGTAATAATGGCCATAGCCGCCAGCATAGCCTACATGGTCAGCCTCGATCTACTGGCGCGCGTGCTCGCCTCAAGCATACCTCCCGAGGGGGTAGGCATCTACATGCTTCTACTAGACGCGACAGCCTTCATAGTCGCCGCCGCCGGAACCATGAACTCTCTCCTAATACTCGTCGCGGAGAGATACCATGAGATAGGAACCATGAAGAGCTTCGGCGCCCGCGACATACATATACTCGAGCTAGTGCTCATAGAAGCCACGCTACTAACCCTGATCGGAGGCCTCATCGGATACCTGGTCGGGCTCGGCATAGGATACGGGCTAGGGGGATCAGGGGATCCAGGAGCACTCTTCGCCAAAGCAATGGCCGTCGCGTTCATAATAGGCATAGTCTCGGCCTCATATCCCGCCTACCACGCCGCCAAGATGAGCCCCGTGGAGGCGCTCCGCTATGAGCTCTAGCCTCGCCGCCGAGGAGACAGGGAGGCAGGTTGTTAGACGCATAGAATACGTGGTCGAGGTCATAGATATAAGGAAACACTACAGGCTCGGCAAGATAACGGTAAAGGCGCTAGACGGGGTAACCTTTAGCGTGAAACGAGGCGAGTACGTCAGCATAATGGGGCCCAGCGGGAGCGGGAAAACAACACTCTTCAACATGATAGGGGGACTAGACAGGCCTACGGGCGGGAAAGTCTACATAGACGGCGTCGACATAGCGATGCTCGACGCCTACGAGCTCGCATGGCTTAGAGCCAAGAAGATAGGCTATATATTCCAGACATTCAACCTTATACCAGTCCTCACCGCCGCCGAGAACGTCATGCTACCAATGATCTTCGTCGGCACACCCTACTCGGAGGCGATAATAAAGGCTAGGAAGCTACTGGAACAGGTGGGGCTAGGCAGGTTCGCCAACCACAAGCCGGGGGAGCTGAGCGGTGGACAACAGCAGAGGGTAGCGGCGGCCCGCGCACTAGCAAATGATCCATCGATAATACTCGCCGACGAGCCGACGGGTAACCTGGATCTACAGACAGGGCTTAGGCTGATAAACCTACTAAAGAAGATCAATGTTGAGAAAAACGTTACCATAGTCACAGCCACCCACGATCTCAAGATGATCGATATAAGCGATAGGATAATCTGGATACGCGACGGGAGGATCGAGAGAATAGAGCTTAGGAGAGACATAGAGGCTGAGGCGGGATGAGCAGGGAGGTCGTGGTAAAAGTAGTTGATCTACACAAGTATTATAGATTAAAGGGCGAGACCGTTAAGGCTCTTCAAGGGATAAACCTGGAGATATACCGGGGCGAATACCTATCAATCCTCGGGCCAAGCGGGAGCGGGAAAACAACACTCTTCAACATGATCGGGGGACTAGACAGGCCTACGCGGGGCACGGTCTATATAGAGGGCGTCGACATATATAAACTGCCGGAGAAGCGCCTAGCCTATTTCAGGAACCGGAAGCTGGGATACGTTTTCCAGACATATAACCTGATACCCTATCTAACCGCCGTCGACAACGTCGCGCTACCAATGATCTTCGCGGGGGTCCCGAGACGCGAGAGAATAGAGAAGGCTAAGAGGCTACTGGAACAGGTGGGGCTGGGCCACAGGCTATGGCACAAGCCATTCGAGCTAAGCGGCGGGCAACAACAGAGAGTAGCCATAGCTAGGGCGCTCGCAAATGATCCATCGATAATACTCGCCGACGAGCCCACCGCAAACCTGGATCTAACAACCGGGAGACAGATCATAGGGCTCCTCAAAGACATAAGCCTCGAGAAAAACGTGACCATCATAACGAACACACACGACCTAAAGATGATCGATGTAAGCGACAGGGTTGTCTGGATCAGGGATGGCCGCGTCGAGAGAATAGAGGAGAGACAGGTGGTCGAGCTACACGATATAGTGATAGATATAGCCTAGCTGGCTAGCCGAGCCTCCTAATTATATAAGAGGCCGCCTCCTCGTTAACCCTATATATGCGGCGTATTTTCTCGACCGGGCGGAGAGTGGAGAACACGCCCGTCCTACCCCTTATTACGACACTACCCCTCTCGCCCCCATATACCTCTATGATCTCGGGGGAAACCAGGGCCTCAAAGACCTCGTATCCCGCGGCCGCGGCCTCCCCGGCGACTCGGGGAGAGAGGTTATGGGGGCCCCTACACTCCATATGTCTCGATAAAAACCTTCTCCTAGAGATGCACTGGAAAAGAAGCCCTGTACCGGGAGCCAGTTTTCTTAATACAGGGTGCTTACCCGGCTCCACGACACCGATTGTTACGAGATAGAAGTCGAGGCTCATACGAATATAGTTCTTGGCTATGAAAAAATAGTCCAGGCTAGGGGATCGGGGCCTGAAAATATATAGGGAGCTGGTCTTCTTCAAGACCTCTCCTATAACATCGGCGAGGGCGCGCTCGACCAGCCTCGAGATATCCCCTGTCAGCAACCATGCCCTCACCGTTTCCTCGCGAGATACAGGTATGCGGCGGCGCCCACCGCTACTACCGCGGCCAGAGCTATTAGGGCGGCCGCTGCCTCCCCGCCCCCGCCTCCCCCGGAGCTGGGCGGCTTGGCCGCCTCTATGGTTAATGAGGTCATGTACCTGTTGTTGCTCTGGTCGGGGTCGAGGGGGCTATATGATACTATAGTTATATTATAGCTCCCGGGCCCGAGCTCTAGGGCGAACACAGCCTTGGCGCTCTGCTCTCCAGGGAGGATCTCCACGGTCTTGTTGCCCCGTAGCTCTCCGTTGACGTATAGCTGTACCAGCACCTGTATCAGGGACGACACGGGCTTGTCGGCTTCTATGATCGCAGTTATCGACTGGAGGCCGGCGGTGGACGGCATAGGCGGCACTATTATCTCCCCCGTCGGCCCCAGTATCGAGACCCTGAGCGATAGATCAATGGGCTGGAGCACGCCCGCGGATCCCTCAGCTTTATAGAAGTATTGTTTAACCCTAGAGTCGTAGCGCGCGTTCGGCGTATAGGCGTATGCCGTGAAGGAGATATTCTTTGTTCCCGGGGGAACAGTTATGGATACCTGTATCTCTGCTATATCCCCGGCCGCTACGCTGACCTGCCGTGTATCGCTCGCTATCTCCCGGTAGACATACTCGCTGTTTCTCAACGTATACGCTGTCACGCTGTACTGTATATAGAAGCCGTTCATATCATAGCTGTTCCCGTTGCCCACCACGATCGTGATCGTGGAGGACTTTCCCTCGGGGAGCTGTCCCACTGTTCTAAACGAGATGGTTGCTTTAAGTAGCTTGTCCATGTATCTCCAGTAGTCGTTGAGCCACGTCTCTATTATCCCTGCACTGAAATAGTTCGCGTGCCAGGGATCACTATCCAGGGCGTGTATCAGGTCGTAGCACGCGTTATAGAACACCGGGTCTCCGCGGAGAGCCCTCTTGAACTCCGCGTAGCTATCTATCCCGCGGAAATACCGGTACGCCTTATATGCGCCGACCGCGTGGTGGGCCATTCTCCACAGCCTCTGTTGCTCAGGACTACTAGTCCATATGCTGTGGCCTCCGAACGACCAGCTGGTGGTGGGCACATATGTTAGGACGCGGCGGGGCGGGGCGAGCCTAACCGCCTCCTGGAACGTCACGGCCCTCATTATGCCTGTGGGGGCCAGGGCGTTGAGGTAGTGGTATAGCCTGTCCAGGAAATACGCGGCAGAGCCCTTGGCGGCCTTGGATATTATCCAGTTCTCGCCGTCTCCCCCAATAGTTATAACCGGGGGCCTGCCGTAGGGGTCGCTCCACCCCTGGAACTGGCTGTATATCTGGCGTATGATCT
>JALVHX010000056.1 GCA_027028805.1 Desulfurococcales archaeon
GGGGGAAGGTGTCGCCGGCGCTCAGAGTGATTGTGCCGAGATATTCTCCGCCGCTCTCCCCGCCCGGGGCAACCGTCCTATACACCTCGTATCTAACCCGGGTGCCCGGCAGGAGGCCGAGGGGGTCATAGTGGATAACTGGGAGGGGATAGGATGCTGTTCCACCGCTCGGCGACGCGGTGAAGTTGACCGTTATCCCGGCCGGCTCCACGTGCAGGGCGCCAACCCAGAGATCCGTGATCGTTAGGGTGTAGCGGCCCGGCTTGACCCATATAGTGGCGGAGCCGTTCTCGGCGTCCCAGATATAGCTGTAGGGGTGGAGGCCGGGGGCGGCCTCAACCCTTATCCTGGCATGGAACCCCAGCGTCGCGGGCATGGGTGTCGCGGGCTGTATGTGGACGGGTACGAGGTCTAGTGTGAAGCTATAGCTCCTCTGCTCCCCGGCACCGATCCTTATGTCGGGGAAGTATATGTTGCTCCACCCCGGGATGATCGGCGACGCTATATATGTGCCGGGAACCATGAACACTGTGTAGGAGCCGTTGGGGCCCAACGTATACGTCCCCACGCTCTCGCCGGGAACAGGGTTGCCGGCCCTCTCGGCCTGCCTCCACAGCATAACGCTCATCCCTGCGAGAGGGCTCCCCGAGGCGTCCCTGAACCCTATGGTGAGCTCCCCGAGGAGAACCGTCTCGTTGCGGGTCTCGTTCTCCCCTATATATACCTCGAGGATCCCGGCGGCGGGGCCGCGGAGCACTAGGCGGTAGCCGCCCACAGGCATAGTCAAGGATGCCTCGCCGCCGCTGTCGGTGACGAGCGTCGCATAGTATCTCCCGCACTCGCCTCCGCCGCCGCACCCAGTGTATATATCAACGATCACTCCGGCGGCGGGGCCGCTCGGCGCTAGTAGCTTCAGGTCAAGGATCCCGGTGGCGGCCAGGGAGGCCTCGTTGTTGATCCATGGCTCCGCGGCCCCGGGTTCCATGGAGCTCATTGTCTCATTGAACTCCATGCGCGTCAGCGTCTCGGCGAGCCACGCCCCCCAGGGCTCCCAGTAGGCTATATACGCGAGTATTCTCCCGTAGCCCCACCTGTTCTCCCTGTACAGCCTGTAGAGTGTCTCGTTGTAGTAGTAGCCGCCGTAGAGCCTGAGGGGCACTAGGCGGCGGAACAACATGTTGTAGTAGTAGGTGTAGCTCTCCCTGCCCAGGTAGGGGGAAGCATCCTCGCCTAGGGCATAGTACCGGTACCCCTCCGCCACTATGTCGCGGAAGAACCTCGTATAGTAGTAGCCGCCGCTCGCGTTGCCGGGTATCAGGTCGCCGAACAGCTTCTCGGCGTAGAAGCCGCCCGCCCACTCCTCGGGCACAGCCCTCTCCCAGAACAAGCGCTCCAGCCGGGGATCATGGAGGGAACCGTTCGCCGGAACCGCCTCGTAGAGGAGCCTGTATAGGAGATCCCTGTCGTGGACGGCGCGGATCCAGAGACGATACCCGTATCTCTCCATGAGCCCGCTAGGCGCCGCTCCGCCCGCCGCCGACACCGGTAGTGTGCTAGGCAACAACACGAGTAGGACGAGTAGTGCGAGGAGACCCGTATATGCTACGCGCAACATGACGCCCCACATCCAGATGCGTGAACCAGGCAGCGTGGATGAGTGTCTCCGCGCAGAAAGGAGGAGCGGCGCGGACCCGTCTCCTCCCGAAGAACAGGCTCGGGCCCAGGCTATGCGTGCGGCGGGCTCCTCACAGCCCCTGCGCGGTGTCCCGGGTATAATTTATTGGAACAAATAATTAAACCTTATCTCTATACATGTTTACTTGAATACATATAGGCTTACTTTAATGAATTGAAAATGAATTGAAAATCAGCCACGGGGCCCCTGGACTCCTCGGAGGAGTAATTGTTTTATCTCACCCAGGGTCCCTGAGTGGTATTCGTGTCTATAGGGGGTGGGCCGGCTCTTGGCGTCGTGGAGGATTGTCGGTGGTAGAATAGTGGGCGTGCCTAACAGGGAGCTGTTGGGCGAGGATGCTGTGGGGATAGGCACAGTTATAGGGTCTTTCGTGGGCAGGGGCTCTCTCGTGATAACGGGGAGGGACTACGCCCCCGCCTCGAGGATGATTAAGAGGGCCCTGGCGGCTGGCTTGATGGCGGCGGGGGTTGACGTGATGGATATCCATAGCGGGGTTGTCGGCGAGATAGCTTTCGCCATAAAGAGGTTCGGCGGCGCCGGAGGCGTCTATGTCTCCCAGTACCCCCTGGAGCCCCCCGCTGTCCAGATAAGGGTTTTCGCGGCGCCGGGCAGGGAGGTTGGCGGCGAGACTCTGCGCCGCGTGCTCGGCGTGGAGCCTGTGCGCGTCGACCCCTACGAGGCCGGGTGGCTTGTATACGCCGAGTACATGCATGATCTCTACGCGGCGGCTGTGAAGAGCTACATAGACCTGGGCGCGGCGGGGAGGCGGCTCAGGGTAGCGGTCTCGGCGGCCCAGGGCCCTTTCTCGAGGATAGCCCCGCTCCTCCTCGACGACCTGGCCGCCGACTACGTGTTGACGGGTATGGCGAGGCCTCCAAGCCATAAGCCTCTCCGCTACCCCCTGGAGAAGGAGTTGCTCAAGGTCTCCCTCATGGTGGTGGAGCTGGGCCTCGACATGGGCCTCGTCTTCAACAACGACGCCTCCTCCCTGACAGTGATAGATGATACTGGGAGAATACTTCTCCCCGAGGAGGCGGCCGCGGTGCTCGCCAAGGGCCTCCCCAGGGGCTCCAGGATGCTTGTATCCCGAGACTGTATGCGGCTCATAGACGAGGCAGGGGAGGCGGCGGGCGTAAGAGTTGAGAGAGGCCCCGCGGACCCCGGCGAGCTGGCGGCGAGGGCGGCGGAGACGAGGCCTGACCTGGCCGTTAACTGTAGGGGAGAATACATATACCCGCTCTTCAGCCTCGGCTACGACGCGGTGCTGGCCGCCGCGAAGCTGATAGAGACCCTGGGCAGGCTCGGCGCCAGGCTCTCAGAGCTCACCAGGCCCCTCAGCAGACACTACCGCGAGGAAACCATAGAGAAGCCGCTCGCCGAGACGGCGCGGGAGATGTGCGGGGAGACGTGCACGCCATACGCCGCGGGATACAGGGAGAAGACGGCTACGGCCACGAAGACACTGTTGCCGAGCCACGGCGGGACAAGGATTATAACAGAAAAACAATAAACCTGACACAATATAGTTTTTACCAAACCAGTAGAATACGATGCCTACACCACATTATAACCAAACCACAGGCCCCACTATTATCAACGGGAGCAGGGAGATGAGGGACAGGGAAGACAACATACTCTACAGGCTAGATAAGAGACTAATAGATGCATACACCGCCGCCTACAGCCTCATCTACTTGACAGGCAGGCCCCGTGGCCACGGGGCCGTGAACAGCTTCGCATATATAGCTGTGAGGCGCGGGCTTCTACGCGATCACTGGGGTGGCTGGCACCCCACGATAATGGGCGTGACGAGCCCCGCATATATGAGTGATCTCGCGGTATTAGCTGAGAAGGGGTTGCTGGTCGACACCGGCCGCGGCCTAGCGTTGCCCCCGCAGTCCGCGGCGCCCACACGCCTGCTACTGGTCTCGCCCTCGATATACAGTGACCCCGTCGGCGCCGCCCTTAGACTATACTATGGTAGTCATATGCGATGACATATGTGATAGAGTGTAAACAGAGCCGTGATGGAGCCGTACTGGATGTTGTAGGGGTATGTGGTTTCTCTACATTGTTATGCTCTCGAATACTGTTGGGGAGGTATATAGTCTCACTGATTCAGCTATCTTGTCTATAGCCTCCCGTGTAGCGGCGTCTATTCCGTTACCGACTCTTCCTATTATTATCTTGCTCTGTATGCTTGAGATAAGCTTGGATAGTCTCACCGCCAGTATATTCATATCGATTCTCTCCCTGTACTCTCTGGCTTTCTCCCTATGCACATATATTCTTAGAAACATGGCGTTGTTCAAGTAGTGTGTCCTTGCATAGTTGAACACGTTTGTCTCCGTATAATCTATGGCGTGGCCGTAGTGGTGGGCCAGGTATAGGAGCTCGCCCTGTATCTTCGAGAACGATGATGGGAAGAACGTTATGCTCCTTATGATAACCTCTATGTTGTCTTCGACGAAGTCCCTGTCATAGTGGTTGCCGAGATAATCCTTGATCCCCTTTATCACGAGGTTCCTGTGGCGCTCCTTGTCTATTTTGCCCGAGGGTTTCTCGGGGGGCAGGTGTATCGATATGGATAATACTTGTCTATAGGAGGGTTTCCGGTATATGAAGAGGTTTCTCACAGCCTCCTCTACGCGGCTCATCCCGTTGCATGAGACTGTGAAGCCCCTGCTCCAGCCTATGCTACATATCTCGAACAGCTTCTTCCGTAAAACATCGTCGGTTAACAATATGTATTTTCTCAGATACTCGAGTATCTCGTCGTCCCCAACCCTGTTCTTGGCCAGTATAGAGGGGTCTAGGTCGAAGATCTCGGCAAGCACCTTCTTGTTGGAGAATATCTTCTCCAGCTCCCTGTTGAAGGCGAGGACGACGGGGTGGTAGTACACGTTCTCATACATCTGTAGGCGGGCGGTGGCGAACCTGAAGAGGTTGGGCTCGGCCTTCTCGTCTATGGCGAGTATCGGTGTAAGGGCTTTCTCCTCGTGCGGGGGCACGGGGATAGCCTTGTTGATTAGGCGGAGGTAATCTATTTTCCCGAAGCTCTCGACTCCCGTATAGTAGCTGTCCCTCATGAGATAGTCTAGGGTGTCCGCCGGGTAGATCCAGTCCCTTATAATCATTCTGAGGAAGAGGCCCGCGGCCGCCGCCTCCCTCTCCCCGCTAGCCGCCGCCCTAACCGCTTCATCGGCGGGCTCGAGCATTGTGTCGAGGAGCTGTATGAAGACCCTGGCGTCTGTGCGCCCGAACTCCTCGGCGACCAGCCTGTGGAGCCTGTCTCTCAGGAATAGGCGGTAGATATGGTAGCCTATTGTCTCGTGGTCGAGGCTTATCCCTATATCTGATTTACCCAGCCCATAGACGCCGAGTATGTCGTTGATTATCCTCTCCTCGAACATGTGGCTCAGGGGCCCATGGCCTATGTCGTGGAGGAGCCCCGCCATGCGGGCGGCGTATCTCGCTATCCGGCGCTTGGACTGCGTGGAGGCTATCGTGGAGTAGACGTCCCTGTATACCTCGCTTCTGCGGAAGCCCCTGTTGTTCTCATAGTTCCTCGCAACCTTATCGATCACTTTATCGGCGAACACGCCCGACAAATGCATTACGCCGAGGCTGTGCTCGAACCTTGTATGGTTAGCGCCGGGGTAGACGAGATAGGTCAGCTGTAGCTGTTTAATATACCTGAGCCGTTGCATGGGCCAGCTGTTTACCACCCACTCCTCCCACTCACCATAGATATTGATCGTGTCATATATCGGGTCCTTTATCGAGACCGTGTACATGGATCAGCATCTCCGCGGGGATGAATGGGTCGGAATTGTTTGTTTAAGATATTCTTGATAGATACCTGTATGTGTTTATTCTGTATATTTTGATCTCATATCTTATAAGTATTACTCCTCCGAGGAGATAATA
>JALVHX010000057.1 GCA_027028805.1 Desulfurococcales archaeon
ACCATGGCCTCGTCGACGACACGTTGCGTATATGGAGGAACAGCAACGCGGTAGTGATCGGTTATTTCCAGAGGGCTGAGGAGGAGGTTGTCGTCGACTATGCGGGGGAGATAGGGGCTGTTATAGCGAGGAGGTTCACGGGCGGCGGAGCCGTCTACCATGACCTGGGCAACATAAACTATGCTGTGGCGGTGTCAAGGAAACGCTACCGCGCCATGAGCCCCGTGGACGCCGCCTACACGGTGTTGATCAAGGGGGCTCTCGCGGCGCTTGAGAAGCTGGGGCTCAGGGCGTGGCTCGAGAACGTGAACGACGTGGTGGTGGACGACAACGGGGTTGCGCGGAAGGTTAGCGGGACGGCCGCGACGTATAGGGAGAACACGTTGTTCCTGCATGGAAGCCTCCTTGTCTCAACTGATCTCGAGAAGCTTAGGAGGGTGCTCAGGGTCTCCAAGAAGAAGCTGAGCGATAAGAGGGTCTCCTCGGTCAAGTACAGGGTGACGCTCCTGGAGAAGATACTTGGCAGGAGGATAGGATACGCGGAGATCACGAGGGCCTTTATAGAGGGGTACCGGGAGGCCCTGGGCTACGCGGAGGCTTATCTCAGCCTACCCGAGCCCTACGAGCTGGAGGCCGCGGAGCTCCTCTACCGCCGCAAGTACTCGGCCAGGGAATGGGTCTGGGAGAGGCCGCCGGTGACTAGGTACGCCGAGCTCTACAGGGAGATCAGGGAGGTGTTTGAGAGCTATGCAGGGGAGAATGGGCGGCGTGGATAGGCCGGTGAGGATCTATAGGAACATGGATGTGGAGAAAATAGTCGCCGCGATCCCCGGGGGCCACCTCCACACCCGCCTAGCAATATTCCTGCCGGACCAAGTCATAGTGTTGCAGGAGGCCTCCGTGGCCGCGATAGTGAGGGCCTACGCCGCCACAGCCATCCATCCCACACGGAGAGGCATAGTGCTGGTCAACAAGAGGCTCGGGAAGAACCAGAGGAAGCCCGGGTTCGCCGAGCACCAGCTTGTTGAGGATGGAGGCGAGGAGGAGGCCGTGGAGACAATGGAGCGTCTCGCCGCGGCCGCCGAGAGAGGCTTCCCGGAAAACATATAGTTTGTCATAGAATAGTTTTTTACGGATACACGCGTTTCCCAGGGGATGGGTATAGAGGAGCCTTAGGGTGGGGACGCCTTGATAATAAAGGTGGCTGATCTCGTTGGAAACAAGTTCGTCACAATAGATGTAGACGAGGAGGCCAGGCTCGAGGAGATAGTTAACCTTATAATAGAGAAGCTCGGCCTCCCCGAGAACTACTCCTACTCAGTGGTACACCGCGGGAAGGAGCTGGGGCCCGACAAGTTCCAGATGACTATAAAGGAGCTTGGGATAGCCGAGGGAGACGAGATCCAGTTGATCGGGCGCCCCGAGGGGGGATAGAGAGGCCGCCTCCCAGGGCCCATCCCCCTGTACAGGTGTTTTATCCCCCAGTGGATCCGCGTGGCCGCATAACCCCGTGTCTCGCCGGGATGGCTTGGGTGAAAAAGTCTTGCCGGGTTTTATCCTTAGGACCCTGTATAACCGCCTGGATAACGAGGAGAGGCTTCTGCGCAGGCTCCCGTTCGCCGAGGTTCTCTCGAAGGAGGATACATGTGATCTCGAGACGGATACGTGTAGGAAGGTGACGCTTGAAACAATCTTCGGCGTCGAGACGTTGACGGTGGCCCGCATATACAGGATCAGGATCAACGCCCGCGGCTACGAGCGGACTTCTGCCGGCGAGATAATTCCGAGGAACACGCATGAGTTCCTCCTATATATACTGAGGAGCTATCCCTTCCCGATACCATCCAAGAAGACCAAGGGGGGTGCGCCGATAAGGATAGTCTGGCTAACCCCGATCTTCCACCCCAACATTATGCCGGGCCTCGAGGGCGGCGGGAAGGGTGTTGTCTGCTGGGGTGTTCTCCAGCAGTGGCTCCCAACTATGACTCTGAAGGATATTGTGACCGGGATAAAGAACCTGGTGGAGCACCCCAATATCTATGACGCCATATTGTCGCCTGAGACGAAGGAGGCGGCGGAGTGGTTTAGGAGGCGCGGGGAGGTGTAGCGATCCACATGTCGGAGGAGATCGTTCCCCGCGAGGTGCATGTGCTGGAGCCCGCGTACAACAAGATGTATGAGATAGCTAGGCGCGCGGTGCCGAAGGAGGCCGGCGGGTTCCTGGTTGGCTTCGTGGCTAGGTGGGGCGACGAGTACCATGTCGTGGTAACCGATGTCATAGAGGTGGAGTATACTAGTACAGAGATAAACGTCCAGCTCCTGAGCCGAGGAGCCGCCAGGTTCGCGCAGGAGCTGTCACGCTACAGGAGCATGGGCCTATATATTATAGGGTGGTTCCACTCCCACCCAGGCTACCACCCCGCCCCATCGGTCGTGGATATACGTAGCCATGTAACGTATTTCCGCGAACCCTACCAGGTGGGCATAATAGTTGACCCCGTGCACGGGGAGCTCGGCGCCTTCTCCTGCACAGGGGAGCCGTGTAGCGGGGACAACCTAAAGTTCTTCCCGATCTATGTATGGAGGAGCAGGGACGTCGATATCGTGGAGAGGCTGAAGAAGGCCTCCTCGGCCCCTGTCTCGGAGAACAGCTTCGCCCGCGTATACGATATAGCTCCGCCTATGCCTCCCCGGTTCACGCTGGTGGCAGGCCCTTTTCACCCAGAGCAAAACGTGGCCCCATACGCTGAGAAGTTCGGGCACAGGCAATGGGATATAACGAGGAGCTACAGGGCTATTGTGAGGGACAGGGTTCTCCTAGCCGTGTTCTTCGCCGCGGTGTTCACGGCGGTCTTCGCCATCCTCTTATTGCTACTCGGCTAGTATTTTTCCAACAATATAGGTGGAGAGCCTCCTGATGCAACCCGAGGCTCTTCTCCCACAGATGTTCTCCACCGTATCCCTGGCGGCCTCGATGCTTTTCTCGACTGGGTGATGTATCCTGATAAAAGCCTTGTCTCCGCGGGGATCTATGCAGTACACCATGTGTCCCCGGAAAAGCTTCTTGTCAACTGAGCGGAGCGCCGCGTGGAGGCTGTATAGCCAGGAGCCCCGGAGAAGCTGTCTACGGATCACCCTGTATCTCTCGTAGAGGCCGCTACGTAGCCATCTCTCGTAGAGGCTGTTCTTGCCGAGGAGGGGTAGCGTGTAGAGGTTTATCGGGATAAGCGAGTCCTCTACAACCCTGTTATCATATACTATTATCTCGTCGCCGCCCAGCTGTGCCGACGCCAGCTCCCCGGGCTCCATGATCACAACGGTTTTCTTCCCGAGGATACGGGAAGCGGCCTCCGCTATGCGGCGCCGAGTCTCCTCGAGGAAAAGCTTCCTCAGCGTCTCCCCATAGTATTCTATGATGTTCGCGGCGGCCTCGTCCAGGACAAGGGAGGTGATCGCCTCGAAGCACTTGTCAACGTATTTCGGCTCCGGCAACGGCTCGTGGAGGGGGAGCCACGAGGATATGGGGTAGCATTTCTCCTCTATGAAGCCGGCTAGGCCGCCTACATCCTCTATACCCGTCTTAGCCCCCTGTTTCTCGGCCACAGCGGCTATTGCGCGGAAGAAGCCGTGGGGCGGCAGGGGGAGCCCGGCGCCCGTGGCCCCATCCATGTAGACTGATACGGCGTATCCCGCTATGTATAGGCGGAAAAACGGGTCATTGACCCCTGCCCACGTCTCAATGTTCTTCCTCAACACGCCATAGTCTCCGACGACGCCGGCGGCGCCCGCATAGATCCGTGCGAGCTCGGCCGCGCTCCTCCTGAGAATATCATCGTACATCGATGCAGGCGACCTGCATAGCTCGCCCATAACCCTTACCGCGGGCGAGATATCTGTGAATAGGCCGCAGTGGAGGAGGAGGGGCCTGTGCCTACTATATAGGCGGATGAGCTCCTTGAGGGACTCGATTATTAAAAAATACCTCGCGTAACCTGGCCCACCGGTCTCCAAGCCCTATCAGCCCGCCTCGTAGAGCTATTGGTTTTTCTCAGCCTCTCTTTATGAGCATAGCTAGTATGCCGACCAGTATAAGCGTTACCACCGTCAGCGCCGATGAGACTGTGCCGTAGCTCCTCACCACGTCGCGCTGTGCCGCGCTCTTCTGGTCGATATACTTCTTCAGCTCCTGTAGAGCGTTGTCTGTTTTCGTAGAGACAAGGTTCTCGAGGTCATCGGTTCTCTGCAGGAGCCTGGCCAGGTCAGCCTCTATTCCCGCCAGCCTCGCGGAGAGGCTCGTGTTCATGCGGCCTAGATACGATGACAGCTCGTTGAGCCTTGCCTCGAGCCCGGCCCTGATGTTGTTGAGGAGGTTCTCGAGCTCGTTGACGTTCACGGTCACCATGTTCTCGAGATCCACTAGGCGTCCGAGCAGTGTCTGGTTGGCCGTCCTTATCGCTACTAGTATGTCGCCGCTCCTGGAGTCGACGAGCATGGAGAGGTTGAGGAATCCTCTCCTCTGCGCGTTCTCGAGGTCGCTTAGCCTGGTTATTATGGCGCCCCGCGCCGAGTCTATGGCTACGCCCAGGTTGTTTCCGACCTGGTTGATGGTGTTGAGTATCTCCTGGTCGTTGCTGGATAGCTCTGTTGCCTTCTCGTTTACGAGGTTCTCTATATTGTTCTCCGCGGTATCTATTCTCGCGTAGAGGGTGTTCACGCCGTCGGTGATCTCTGCGAGTATGTCTCCCCTGCTGGTTATCACTAGGCCCGATATGCTCGCGTTGACGCGTAGCAGGAGGCTCGAGGTGTCATTATACGTGTTCTCTATGGCCACGAGCAGTGTCGTGGCCGAGGAGTTTAGGTTGCTTACCACGACGTGCTCGGCGCTCCTTATCTCTGCGGTGGCGTTGGCCAGGATCGTTGCAACCGCGTTGTTGATTAATCCCTCTACATAGGCCTCTACGTCGCCGCCTATCTCGCCGATCCTCGCGTAGAGCGTCTCGTTGAGTAGGTTTATCGCCAATAATACTTCTCCCCTGCTCGTTATTATCAGGTCGGCTGTCCTGGCCTCGGCCATGCTTATCTCCGTCGAGACATTGGCGAGTATCCCTGCCTCCGCATCATCTATGCGGGATAGTATGGTTAGGTTCACGTCGCCCAGCATAGACTCTATGCTCAGCCTTGTATAGTCTATGTTCTCCACAACGCTCTCGTTGACGAGGGAGAGCATCATTAGTACCTGGTTCCTGCTCTCAAGCATCATGCCGGATATGTTGTCGTAGAGCCTGTCTATCGACGATAATATGTCTCTGTACATGTTGTCCAGTATATTGGTTATGCTCCCGTTGGTGTCCTGTATTGTTATCGTTATCGTTATATTCATAGTCTTGAGCTGTGCCGAGAGGTTGTATGTCAACGCCTTGTAGAGGGTGGCGTTGACCGTGTAGAGGTCTGACTCAAGTGTTGCGACGACGCCGGCGGCCGAGGATATCACCAGCCTCGACAATGACGCGTTGACACCTGTGAGGTTGGCTAGTATGGAGCCGACAGCAGTGTCTATGGCGGCTAATACTTCTCCCCTACTGGTTATCACGAGGCTCGATATG
>JALVHX010000058.1 GCA_027028805.1 Desulfurococcales archaeon
GAGGTATGTTAGCCCTGTCTTACCGAGTATTGGTTTAAGTATGCTGGGAGGCTTCTTCATGATGCCGGGCTCGCTCGGCTCCACGCCGAGCGTTATGGCCGGTATGCTGTCGGTTACAAGGTTTATCCATAGTATAAGGGCGGGCGTGAGCAGTACTTCTCCTAGAAACACTATGCCTCCGAGAATAATCATGACCTCGGCCATGTTTGCTGAGAGCAGGTAGAGAGTCGCCTTCCTTATGTTCAAGTAGCTCGTCCTCCCCTCCTCTATCGCCGCCACTATTGTGGCGAAGTTGTCGTCCTGGAGCACTATGTCCGCCGCCTCCCTAGCGACATCCGTGCCCCTAAGCCCCATGGCCACGCCTACATCCGCCATCTTGAGCGCGGGGGCATCGTTGACCCCGTCCCCGGTCATGGCCACCACGTGCCCCTTCTTCTTCAACGCCTTCACGATCCGTAGCTTGTGCTCCGGCGACACCCGGGCGAAGACCGCGACGCGTTCAACAATGTCCTCGAGCTCCTCGTCGCTCATCTTCTCCAGCATGCGGCCGGTCACCACCAGCCTCCCCTCCACCGGTATGCCGACCATCTCCGCTACGGCGCGGGCTGTGAGGGCATGGTCTCCCGTAACCATCTTCACATCTATCCCGGCCTCGAGAGCCTTCTTGACAGCCTCAGGCACCTCGGGGCGCGGCGGATCAATTATGCCGACAAGCCCTATGAAGACGAGATCCTTCTCAAGCTCCTCGCCGTCCATGGCCCCTGTGTCTCCCAGAGGCCTATACGCTAGCGCCAGCACCCTGAGGCCCCTCCGCGCCATCTCCTCCACGGCCGCAGATATCCTTCTCCTAGCCTCGTCGCCGAGCCCCACGATCCCCTTCTCCGATAACATCATCGTCGACCGCTCCAGTATAACCTCGGGCGCGCCCTTCGAGTAGAGGACCAGGCGCCCATCCTCCCGCACAACAACGCTCATCATCTTCCTCTCGCTACTGAACGGTATCTCCTTCACCCTCTCAGCCGTCCTCCTCACCTCATCGGGGTCTACGCCGCTCTTCGCGGCCAGCACTAGGAGAGCCGCCTCCAACGGGTCCCCCAGGGGCCTGGGCGTCTCGCCGCTATAGTCTAGTGAGGCGTTGTTGCAGAGGACGCCTGTCTTTATGAGGGCGTCGAGCACGGGATCCTGGCCGAAGACATACGCCTTGTCCCCGTAGCGTATCTCTCCATCCCTCAGGTACCCGCTACCCGTAACCTCGAGCTCGCCTCTATGAGGCAACCATATCCTCGCCACCATCATCTCGTTGCGCGTCAACGTCCCCGTCTTATCGGTGGCTATAACTGTCACCCTCCCAAGGGTCTCGACGGCGCCCAGCTTCCTCACCAACGCTTTCCTCCTAGCCATCCTCGTCACGCCTAGAGCGAGGATCACGGTGAGGGTGGCCGGGAGACCCTCCGGGACCGCGGCGACGGCTAGGGCTATGCTTGTCAGGAGAGCCTCCACCATGTCGGCGGCCCCCGTTATATAGGAGAGGACGAGGACCGCGGCCGCGATAGCGGCGACAACGCCGCCCAGCTGTTTGGCGAGCCTGTCGAGCTCGACGTGGAGACGCGTCCTCTCCTCCCTTGTCTCCGCCACAAGCCTAGCGATCCTCCCTATCTCGGTCTCCATACCGGTTGCGACGACAACGGCTTTCCCAGTTCCCCTGACGACATAGGTGCCGCTATACACCATGTTAACCCTGTCCCCTAGCGGCGTGTCGGGGTCGAGGACCACGTGGGGGTTCTTGGAGACTGGATGGCTCTCTCCCGTGAGCATGGATTCGTCCACGCTGAGGTCGCTGGCCTCTATGAGCCTTGCGTCGGCGGGAACCCTGTCTCCTTCCCCGAGCACTATTATGTCGCCGGGCACGACGAGCTCCGAGCTTATCTCCTCGACAACACCCTCCCTGACAACCCTCGCCTTCGGCACAACCATGCTCTTCAGCTTCTCCAACGCCTTCTCGGCCCTATACTCCTGGATAGTGCCCGCCACAACCATGAACGCGACAACGGCCAGTATGCTGACGGCATCCCCTGTCTCGCCCAGCAGGAAGGCGACCGCGACCGCGAACAAGAGGAGGGCCATGAAGAGATTAGCCAGCTGGGCCGCGACAACGGATAGTATGCCCTTCTTCTTCTCGGCCTCGATCCTGTTCAGCCCGTATCTCCGGAGCCTCTCAGAGGCCTCTGCGCGGCTAAGACCCTTCTCGGGGTCGACGCCCAGCTTCTCCAATACCTCCTCTATGCTCATGCTATGCCATGGCCGTGGAACACCCTGCTCACCGGATCCATGGCCCATAGCTGATCACGCTCTTCGATAAGGCACGGTACATCTGGAATATAACGAGACTGTTTTAATAAATAACCGTAAGTATCCAGAGGCCTATCGCCCTCAAACTATATCAGGACACGGCCTCTATGATATAGCTGTGGGGAGGATGGTTTTTGGCGAGGCAGAGGAAGAGGAGGAGCGCGAAGAACGCCAGCCTAGACCTGTTTCTTGGGAAGACCCGGGGCGGCGGAGAAAAGGGTTCACGGGAAACACGCGGCGCCCCCAAGGAGCCCGGCAAGCCGCGGCCACAGCCCCCGCCGGCGCTCGCCGAGAAAGATGCGCGGAGCAAGGCTCCATCTCCCAGAGTAGCATCCTCGATGAACGTTGAGAGCTTCATTGATACCCTTCTGGAGCAGTTGTTCGGCGGAGCGAAGCGCTCTCAGAGGCCGCGGAGCTCATCTATGCGCGGCGGGATCCAGGGGTCTCCGGGAGGCAAGGGGTCCCCGGCGCCAAGGGATCTGCGCGGGACAGTGGAGAAGACGGGGAGTGGGGGAGGCCGCGGGGTCTTCGCGGTGGATGTTAAGCCCCCGGTAGGCGAGAGGCCCCATGAGCCGGCTCCGAGAAACGATATTGTTCCGCGTGGAAGGGTTTTGAAGGAGCTCTTGGCGAGAACAGCTGATCAGCTTCGCAGGATAGAGTGCGGCCAGGACGGCCTATGCAGTGATGGGAGAAGGATCTCGGAGGTGTTCGTGGACGAGTACGGGTTCCGTAGGCAACGCGGCTTTGTCAGGACCACGCGTATACCTGTATTCCTTGACTGGGTTGTCGAGGAGGCTGTTGTGGAGAAGCTTCTTGAGAGGGCTTATGTGGTGAAGACGAACCGGGGGGCTATGGCTATTGTGCCGGTTGATTTCCTCTGCGAGCTGGATAAGAGATACGGGGTTCTCCTCAAGAACTATGACTGCGAGAAATACACTGTGTCCCCGTATACGCCTGGTAAAAAGAAATAATGGGCCGGCGCCGTTGGTTCAAAACCGGGCCGCGCCGAGATGACCGGGGCCTCTACTAGCCGACTCCTCGTGCGCCGGGAGGAGAATGTGGTCTTCACGGACCGGGGGATCGGCGCGGCCCACGTGCTTGTTTATGCAAACCGTATATATTTCGGCCCACCACTATTCTATTTATAGCGGCTACTGGCCGCGCACAGGTGGTCTCTATAAGCGTTAGGCGTGGTGTATAGGGGTTGTCATCTACATCCACCGCGGCGAGGGCGCCGTATGTCCTGAGACGCGAGGACGGCGACTACTCCATCGTCTCCCACGAGACGCTTCTGGCCGCGATGCTTCTCTACGCCGAGGCTAGGAGGAGGAAGCCCGGCCTCTTCCGCCGGAGCGGGGAGAGGATCAGGGTTGTGGCGCAGGCCTATTATAGATACAGCGTCGTCTCGGTGTCGGAGAGGTTTGCCGCAGTGATTGACCATGTCCAGCCCAAGAGGTATAGCTTCGAGTACGCGGAGCCTCTTCTAGACGAGCTCGAGGGCCGCGTGGCCGGTCTCCGCGGCCTCCCCGACAAGGGCTTCATCGACGCATTGATCAATATCAAGAATATTCTACGCGAGATAGATGCCGGTAAAAGGGTTAGGAGAAAGGAGATAGTGTTGCAGGGCCTCGTCTCCGATAAAGGCGCTCTCGACGACCTGGTCGTGCTCTTCACACACTCCCCCTACGATGGCGTTGAGGGTCCTTCTCTTCCCGAGAGAACAGTTGACCCGGCCTCCGTGGCTTCCACGATAACAAGGGTGCTCGAGGACATCGAGGAGAAGACTGGGAGGCTTAACCGCTTCATAGCCGAGATCGAGGAGGCGGCCTCTGAGTGGAGGAACAGTGTTGAGGAGAGATACGAGGAGGAAAGGAGGAGGCTCGAGGAGGAGGTTGCCAGGATAAGGGAGGAGGTTAGAGCCAGGATAGCCGAGCTGAGGGAGAAGAGGGAGAGCGAGAAGCGGTCAGTAGAGGAGAGGTATAGGGCGTTGATGGATAGCGTGGAGAGGAAGCTCAGGGAGACCAGGAGGAGATATGGGGAGAAGAAGGCGGAGCTCGAGAAGGCGGCGAGATACGGCGGCGACACGAGGGCGGTGAAGAAGGAGCTGTCATCGATAGAGAAGAGGCTGAGGGAGCTCGAGGAGGAGCTCTCGAGGCTTAAGAAGAAGCTTGAGGAGGAGCTGAGGAGGATCGATGAGAAATATGATCGCCTCGAGGAGGCTGAGAGGAGGAAGCTCTCGGCGGCTGAGGCGAGGCTCGCCGGCCTCGGCAGGGAGAGGGAGAGGCTGATAGAGCATGCGGAGAGGCTTCTCGACGAGATAAGGCGGCTAATATACTCGATCAGCTCGGGCTTGGAGGAGGCTAGGAGGAGTATAGAGGAGCACCTGATCCCTATACCGCCGCATGGGAGCGGGGGCTACGAGGTCCCCGTCCTCTTCACGATCTATATAAGCCGGGGCGAGGAGAGGGCCACGGTGGCGCCCCCGATCTATATAGATGTGCGGAGAGGCCTTCTCAGGAGAAGCCAGCTGGTAGAGTTCGCCGGGCTCCACGCAAGCTATAGCGAGCTGTCAAGCTTCCTCGGCATATCGGGGTTCAGGAACAAGCTGGAGGAGTACAATGTGCTCAGAAACATATCCCCGGAGAGGCTGGAGCAGGGTCTACATGATCTCGTCAGGGACGGCGTCATAGACGAGGACGAGGCCGAGGAGGTCGCCGACTCTATAAGGGTGCAGGTCGAGATGTTATCGAGGACCAGCGGGTAGGCGTGTAGGAGAGGGGGTGCGTGGCTGTGGCTGAGGCGGAGACAATGTATAGGTGCGCCAGGTGCGGCGCCCCCCTGGAGGTGACGCCGGAGACAATAGTTGCCGTGTGTAGCTACTGCGGGTACCCGAACTGGCTCGTGGAGGAGGCCCGGGAGAACATAATGATTGTCCCCTCGAAGCCTGAGAGGGAGGTGATAGGGTCTGCTAAGAGGAGGATCGAGACAGACCCTGATCTCAAGAAGATTGCGGGGGAGATAGAGGTCGGCAGGCCCCAGCTGATCTATGTACCCTTCTACTTCGTCAAGGCCTCGGCCCGCGCCACGTATAGCGGCAGGATCGAGGTAAGATACGTTGTGAGGACTAGGAGGGGCGATACATGGGTCAGCGAGCACAGGACAAGGGTTGTCGAGGTCTCCGGGGACACTGGCAGGGTTGAGAAGACCTATCCCATAGTTGCGCGCAGAGCGGTCTC
>JALVHX010000059.1 GCA_027028805.1 Desulfurococcales archaeon
CCGGGTTCTTCTGAAGAGGCGTGCCCGCGATCTTTCTCATAACCTCCTCGTAGAGGCGTTGTAGAAGCCTCCTCCTATCCTCCATTAAGACGACGTCGCTGTATCCATGTACCACGATGTTATGGGAGAACGGGCTCGGCACATCGGTGGGCCCATAGACTCTTATCTCTACCTCGCCGCTGCGTATCCATTCCAGCACCTTCTCCGCCGCCTCTATATGCATATAGTCCTCGAGTATCTCTCTATAAGTCTCCTTGAGCACTGGGAACCCGGGTATATCCTCTACGACCCTGAGGAGGCCCTCGGCGCTTAGCTGTAGCTTCTGCACGCTTCTCTCATAGCCCCTGTATCTGCGGAGTATCATGAATGATCTCTGTGCGACGTGTCTGAACCTTCTCTTGAGCATCTCGGTTCTCCTGAGAACCCGTTTCAGTATACTCCTTATATCGCTCTCCGCGAGCTCCCTCATCCATCCCTCCCAGTCGCCCGGCGGATGCCCTGGGAGTGTGAGCATGAAGCCGTTATCCGTTACCGTGACCCTAACGTTCGCCCCGACATGGTTCCCAACTATATAGGCGTAGGCCCTTGAGAGCGCCGCGTTAACCCTCCTACCATACAGGCTGTGCACTATAATGTTCCTCCTATCAGGCTCATCATAGACCTCTATGACGAGAAGCTTATCCGAGGGCACGTAGCCCATGAACATCAACTGCTCCCATATATACTGGTATATGGACTCAGCCGCATGCCTCTGTAGCCTGTAGCGGCGGCGAAGCCACTCGACAACCCTCTCCCGAGGCATCTCCCTGATCCTCTCCGCGACTATGCGGCGGAAAGCCGCTACCTCGAGGGCGGAGTCGAAGGCCAGTGGCAGCATCTCGCTGAACCAGCTCGGCACGGTGGGCCTGGCGCCCTCCGCGGGCCTCACGTATACCTTGAGTCCCTTGCTCCTCACGTACTCGTAGACTCTTCCCCCGAGCACGAAGAGGTCGCCGGGCACGAGCACCTCGACGAACTCCTCCTCGAGCGTGCCAACGTATCTTCCATCCAGGGTGAACACATGAGCCTTGCTCTCATCAGGGATCGTTCCCAGGTTCAGGAAATAGATCATCCGCGTCCTCCTCTTCCTCCCGAAAACACCCTCCTCCTCGTCAAGCCATATCTTCGAGTAGACCTTCATGTGCTCGAGGTAGTCTGAGTAGTAGCCGCTGAGATACCTCAGCACGCTCATATAGTCCTCCCAGCTCAGATCCCGGTAGGGGTAGGCGCGGCGTATCAGCCTATACGCCTCCTCGACACCCCACTTCTTCTCAAGCGCCATTCCGACAAGGTGTTGGGCCAGGACATCCAGGGGGGCCCGCGGTATCCTCACCTTGTCTATCCTCCTCTTCATCGCGGCGTATGCGAGCACGGTGCACTCAACGAGATCATCCCTGTCCACGACGATCATCCTGCCCTTGCTGACCTCCCTTATATGGTGGCCGGCCCTCCCTATTCTCTGGAGAAGCCTGCTCACGCTCTTCGGGCTGCTGAGGAGCACGACCAGGTCGATATAGCCTATATCGATGCCGAGCTCGAGCGACGTGGAGCTCACAACTATCTTCAACTCACCCCTCTTCAGCTTCTCCTCTATCTCGAGCCTGAGATCCCTGCTCAGGCTACTATGGTGAGCCTCTATCTCGTCGGCATCCATCACACCCTCCTTCTCCATAAGCTTCCTCAGCTTATACACAACCCTCTCCGTGGCGCTCCTAGTGTTTGTGAATATCAGTGTCGTGCGGTGGCGGCGCGCCAGCTTCACGAGGAGCCTATAGATCGCATTATTTATCTCCTCGGCCGACGCGTGGACTAGGTCGCGGACAGGGCATAGAACCTTCACGTCTATGGGCTTGGAGAACCTAGCGTCCACAACCACGCAGGGCCTCGGCTCCCCGTTATCCCTGTATCCTACGAGGAACTTCGCAACCTCCTCTAGGGGGGCGATGGTTGCGCTGAGCCCTATCCTGACAAGCTCTCTCCCAGCCAGGTTCTCTAGCCTCTCTATGCTCAGGCTCAGGTGGCTCCCCCTCTTGCTCGAAGCCAGCTCATGTATCTCGTCGACCACGAACACCTTTGCCGATGCTAGCCGCTCCCTGAACCTCGGCGCGTTAAGGGATATCGCTAGGCTCTCCGGAGTAGTTATCAGTATATGTGGAGGCTCTCTGAGCATCCTGCTCTTCTCGCTAGGCTTGGTATCACTGGTCCTCACAGCTACACGGATCTCCGGGAGCTCCACGCCCATCGCGCGCGCCTTCTCCATTATACCCTTGATCGGGTCGCGGAGGTTGCGCTGCATATCATTATTGAGGGCTCTGAGAGGGCTCACATACACTACCTGTATACCCTCCGGGAGGGAGCCGTGTCTCTCATAGTGCTCGTATAGGTTATCTATTATGCCGAGGAAGACCGCGAGGGTCTTGCCTGTACCCGTGGGACTCGATATCAGTACGTTAACACCCTTCTTGACCAGGGGGATCGCCATCCTCTGCGGCGGGGTGAAGGAGCCGTACTTCTCCCTAAACCACCCAGCCACATAGGATCTAAGCATGCCGTATATCTCTTCATCGTTCCACATCTTCTCCGCATACGTTATAGCCACTGCGAACCCACCCTAGAGGCTCCCTGGTTTCCCGGCGAGACCCGTGGCCGGGGCCGCTGTCTCCTGTCTCGGGGCAGGTATTACCTGGTTGTTACCGGCTAAAATACGTGTCCCTAACACGATTCATGGGACAAGTAAACCAGTATGGTTAAACTATCTAACCCAGACATCGTTACCCATAGAGGATGTCGTCGCCCCACCTAGCGAAGCTGTAGAGGTAGCCGAGGCTATAGAAGAGGCTCCACAGCCCGGTGTAGAGGCCGCCGGCCGCCACGAGGAGAGCCGCGGAGACGGCCGCCGCCAACCCCATTATCAGCTCCCACGGCGTTCTCCACCCCCTTCCCCCGCCTCCCTCGTATCTCCCCTTAGGAGTCCTCTTGTAGATGAACGGTCTCCTCGCAAGCGCGCGCACCACCGCCCACGACACCGTCGGCGAGAGACTCGTGGTAGCCGCCGAGACACGGCCTAGGTTGACGAGAGCCCTCCACCTATCCCATCCCCTCCGCTCCAAGCTATCGGTGAAAGCATAGACATAGAGCCCTGCCGCGATTATCCAGGGAAGCCCCAGGTACCAGTAGACGCGGAACGGGTCAGTGGCCAGGACTATGGATAACGGTATAGCCAGGAGGAAGCCTATGAGGGTTGTGAGGACCGGGACATATTGCAGCAGGAACGCGAGGGCCTCTATCTTCGCGTAGAGGGGCTGGGGGGAGCCCGCTATATGCGTGAACCTGGCCAAGGCCACGTCCGTGGCCCCGTACGCCCACCTCTCCTGTTGAACCCTGAGGCTCCTCAGCCTCCTCGGCACATCGAGCCTCACCACGCGATGGTTCAGGAAAACTATGCGGCCCCCGAGCCTCATTATCCTAGCCCCTATCTCCATATCGTCCTGCAACCTCTCCTCATCCCATCCACCCAGCACCCATAACAGATAGCTCCTCCTATACAGGGTGCCGGTGCCCACGGGAAACACTGGGAGGCCTAGAGAAGCCCTGCCCACATAGATCGCGTCCACTATGAACTCCATGGAAGCCGACAACGCCTCGCTCAAACGGTTGTCGAAGCCCCTGCTCCTCCACCTGGCGACGACGGCGACAGCGCCCTTATCTATAAGCGACGCCGCCTCCGGGAGAAACCCGGGGTCTATGCGGCTGTCAACATCCATGACATAGATGTATCTCCCCCGGCCCAGCCTCAGAGCATCGTTTAACGCCCCGGTGCGGAAGCCGCGGGGGCTCCTACGCCAGATAAGCGAGGCCCTGAGACCCCTGCTCCTCCACTTCTCCAGTATACGCTGGATGCCCGGCAGGGCCTCCGGGGGATCATCGGAGACAACGATCACGTCAAGAGAGCCCGCCACCGGCGTGGATGCCAGGAAACCAAGGGCCTCGTCGAGTAGCTCGGGAGGCTCCTTTCTAACAGGGACTACTACGGTTACATCGCCCCGCAACACCCCTTCCTCTTCACCGCCGCCGCTGTAGCCGCGTCCTCTCAGATAGAACAGGCTCTGGAGAAGCAGGACAGCGGCCGAGGGAAGCGTTATCAGCGCCACGCCGATCAATACCAGCGCATCGATCCAGGAAAACCCGCTCATCTCTCAGCCAGTCCCCGCGCACTCATAAGGCGTCATAGAGGTAATAGATCAAGCAGCCACCGCTCCCCGGGAGAGGCTTCTCATCGATACGGCTCGTTAATTTGTTTTCTACCAGCCCCCGGTCCCCTAAAAACATCGTGGTCGAGAAGGGCTCCGGGAACCGTTGATTAGAGATAAGATAATTTATTCCCGGCGCCGATACAGGGGAAGGGGTGCACGTGTTTGGAGGATATGCTCCGCAGAGTCATAGAGAGAGGGCTAAGCCTCGGCGGCGATTTTGTAGATATAAGGGTTCACCGATACAGGGGTGACAGGATAGAGATCAGGGACGAGGAGGCGGCGGCCTCAGCTGTCCTTGTCTCCGGCGCAGCTATACGTGTCGGCGTCAAGGGCAACATAGGGTTCACCTATGTATCGGGCCTAGGCCTTGATGATCTCGTGAAGGGCGTTGAGGATGCCTATAGGAGGGCCAGGCTTCTCGCGGAGAGAGATGGGGAGAAGCCGTTCCTCCTGATAGGGTCGAGGAGGGACAGCGTCAGCGACGATATACGCGTGGACCCGGCCAATGTTTCCGCGGAGGAGAAGATGAGGGATCTAGGCATGCTATTTGACGAGATAAGGAAGAGGGATCGGAGGATAAGGAGCGTCACGATCAGATACTATGACTTCGTCGGCGAGAAGATCTATGCCTCGAGCGAGGACAGGTTTCTCACACAGAGGCAGAGCTATCTATGGCTATACATATGGGCGTCGGGCCGGGAAGGCGGCGTGATGGCGTCCGCCCGCTACGAGACAGGTACGAGGATGGGCTACGTGTTGTTCAAGAAGGAGCCTATAGACGAGATAGCTGGCAGGGTTGCGCGGCGCGTAGCGCTCCAGTTATCAGCTAAGCCTCCGAGAGCCGGCACCTATCCCGCTGTCCTGGCGCCCGAGGTCGTCGGGGTCTTCGTGCACGAGGCCTTCGGGCACCTGGCCGAGGCCGACCTAGCTGTCTCCGGGGGAGTTCTGGGGGATCGCCTGGGGGAGCAGGTGGCCTCGCCTCTCGTAACGATAATCGATGACCCGGGCGTGCCCGACGCCTACGGGACATATAGATACGACGACGAGGGCGTCGAGGCTGTTAAGGCCGTTATTGTCGAGAAGGGTGTATTGAAGACATATATGAATGACCGGAGACACGCCGCCCTCCTAAACGCCAAGCCCACGGGCAACGCCAGGGCGGAGGACTATTATGCTCCCCCACTTGTGAGGATGAGGACAACCTATATGGCTCCCGGAGACATGTCCAGGGACGAGCTCTTCGAGGGCATAGACTACGGCTACTATATAG
>JALVHX010000060.1 GCA_027028805.1 Desulfurococcales archaeon
ATGGGTGGTTTTTATCCCTTATTTCTATTCCAGAGAATAGTCTTCATGGCCTATATGTTGTGGTGCTTGGAATTAGAGTATGGTGCCGCCGCCGGGATTTGAACCCGGGTCACGGGCTTTCTTCGCCGTGTATCTATGGTGCTCGAAAGGCCCGCATACTTGGCCGGGCTATACTACGGCGGCGCCCATTTTTACGAATGAATTGTTTCGGGTTTATAATATTTTTATCTTGGACGCTTATTTGTGTAGTTATCCCTTATTATCCTCTAGTAACGTATAAATTATAGTAGCTTCATGGGACGCCATGTTGGTGTGAACGAGGTGTAGCGATATGCGTATATGGGAGGTTGCTAGACGGCCCCGGCTAGTGGTTAGGGATTTAAATTTGCCGTTGACTGTTGTTAGGGCAGAGGCTAGAAAAAGTGAGGAACGACTTATACCGGTCTTAAAGTCTGTTTTAGAGGATAGGGTTCTGGGATATTTAACGCCTATAGAGCTAATCCTTCCAACGTCGCATCATACGACGATACGTGTCAGAGACGCGCTTAGGGAGTATCCGATCATAACACAGGATATGACGCTCGACCAGGTGTATGAGGAGTTTATAAAGCATAAGACCATCGGCGCGCCGGTTGTGGATAGAATAGATACTATGAAGCTTATCGGCGTAGTGACTTTCCGCGAGCTCCTCGATTACATGATTAAGTCAGGATATAAGCCCTTAGCGGAGAGCGTGGCCGAGGTTATGACTACAAAGGATCTTGATAAATACATAGTGACTTTCCGTGAGCGTGTGAATAGGGTTTGGAGCCGGATAGCGTTTCATGGGCAGCCAGGTGTTGTTGTCGTCAGGAGCCATGAAGAGCCTATACCGATGGGTATAGTGACCTATCATGACTTTATAGAACACGGAAGATGGCTTTTCCATAGGGAGAGCGAGCACCATATAACTACTCCTGCAAAGGTTCAAAGAATAATGACGAGAGGCACGCTTGTGGCTACAAAAGATATGCCTATTGAGGCGGTGGCCCGCGTTGTCGCCGAGCATGATATACCTATTATACCTGTTATAGATGAAAACGGCCACGTTATAGGAGTATTAACGCAGGCCGATCTTGTGAGAGCGTATCTTGAGGGCGCGAAGCCGGGCAGGGTGCCGGTAGCCATTACTAAGAAGATGCCAATACCTGTGGCGGCCGCCGAAAGAGTATCATTTGTGTCAGGGAAGCATATAATGGCGCAAGTTGTTGTCGAGAGAAGGATCGAGAAAGCGGAGAAACCCTTGTACTCGGGTATAACAGCGGGCGAGATTATAGTAGAGGAGCTCCCAGCTATAACAATAAACGATACGGTGGAGCATGCACGGAAGGAGATGCTGCGTAGGAAGACGGACTATCTTCTCGTTATCGATGAGAAGGGAGAAGTGGTAGGTGTTGTATCTAAGTGGAACATGCTGAAGGCGCTCGGGCTGAAAGGTCCATTGTGGAGAAGAAGAGTGAGGGACAGATACTTTATAGATTATATTATGACGAAGAACCTGCCTCGCGTCACGATCCGTGATCCTCTGGAAATTGTTGCGTTGCGCATGGTGAGCAGCGAGGCGGAGGTTGTCTCTGTGGTCGATGATAACGGCGAGGTTATAGGATATATAACTAAAGACGATGTAGTTAGGGCGGCGTCTAATATAATGTATGATCTCCGCGCAGAGAACCTTATATTCCCCGGTAAAACGGCCAGTGTACATCCATTCCATAGCCTATATCATGTTGTTAACAAAATGAAAATGCTCTACCTAGACG
>JALVHX010000061.1 GCA_027028805.1 Desulfurococcales archaeon
GATCTAGAATACGGCGTGCTACGCGAGATAGGCGTTGTTGGAGAGGAGACGCCTGTTGTAACAACGATCCATGACCTACAGCTCGTCGACAAGGTTCCCCGGGAGCCCCACGACCTGACCGTGGATATAGCCGCCACGCCTAGGCGGCTATACGTGTTCGAGCCGAGGCCCCCCAAGCCGAGGGGAGTGTACTGGGAGCGTCTGGGAGATAAGGCGGAGCTGGGCGTGATAAGGGAGCTTAGAGAAATACTTTCCAGGGACGCGGAGACATAGTTTCGGAGAAATTCGGAGAAAAAGGTGTTATATATAAAACTATTATTGTTCCGCGCCTAGATGCCGCCGACAGTCTCCTCTTCCTCTAGGGCTTCGACGGCGGCGTAGTATTTCCAATACGCCTTATAGAGTCTCCGGAACTCTATGCCGTCCTTGACGGCTAGTATGTATATTATTATCGATGGTATGGCCAGCAGGCCGAGCAGTAACCAGTCGTTCATCGGTATCGGTTTCGGCACTGGCTGTCCCGTCGCCATCATCGCTATCTGTGGCGTAAACCTGTTGATGTTGAATATGATTATCGATACCATTAGCCACGCGGTGGCGAAGTTCATGGCTGTGTAGTAGTTGGGGCCGAGCATGAGGCCGGGTATGCGGCGCTTAGTGAACGGTGGGAACAGGTTGCTTCCCATGAAGCCGGCCTGGTCCTCGATCACGTGCATCCAGTATCCCAGCATGGCGGCGAGGGTTAGTTGCCATGCGTGGGGGAACCCTATCGCTAACAGTATAGGTAGCAGTAGTAGCGCGAACACTATGCCGCCGGTGAAGCTGTGGCTGAAGCCCCTGTGCCATGGTATGAAGACTTCCTCGACAACCTCTCTGCCGTCCTTTAGCTTTATCTTGTGATATCCCACCTCGGGGCCGCTGAACGCGTCTATCACCGTCGGCCTCGGATATACTTTCACGAACGGATACCTTGTCTGTCTCTCGCCGACGCGCCTGTACTCGGGGACATCGGTTCCCTTTATCGGGGCGCCGCCCGTAGTCACCAATGGGCCCATGTATACCTTTATGCTTCTGTTGGGGCTGTCATAGTATACGAGGTAGCGGCGGTATACGTCGCCGGCCATTCTTATGTTGTGGAGCTTAATGGTTATCATCCTGTCCTTCTCATACGCCTCGTCTATAGCCTTGGCCACCATGTCCGCTATATACTGGGGATGCGGCGCATCGGATACCACGAACTTTATGCCCTTGTCATCGATATCCGGGTAGCCGGGCACGTAGAGGGTGTCGCCAGGCTTTATGTCGCCGTGTATCTTCAGGAGCCTCTTATAGTCCTCCTTTATCGCCTCAACCCTGATCTCTCCCGTCGCGTCGCGGATCTTGAACACTATCCTTTCTTCCTCATCGCTTTTCTCAATAACCTCTGTGACGCGGCCGCGGATAGCGTAGAGCTGGTAACGTTTATCGCTCGTAATATCCTTGATCGATATATAGCTGGGAGCTATCTTCGCCTTAGGATCCCAGGGCGCGGGGTCGACCTCGTAGTCGCGTTTCCACAGGAACCTCTTGAACTTGAAGTCGAGGAAATCGGGGAGGTAGCCGAACGCCCCTGTTATCACCGGCAACAATATCCCTATCCTTATATCGTATAACAGCTCCGGGAAGAACGTCGCCATGGCGACGCCGGATAAATAGTGGGTCCAGCCCCTCATTTCAACCCACCTGTCTAACTATACCCGTGCCCCCTTATTATAGTGTGGGAGTGAGACCCAGCAGTGATAGCAATGCACCCGTGTAACCGGTCATCGAGACCACCACGGGGAAGATGAGTCCTCCGAGACAATAGCTTCTACGAGTATTGAAGACTACCGCGGTAAGACCTATGAGCGTGGCCACCGCCAGCACCACTATACCCATGAAGCCCGTCAGTATATAGGATATGAGCACCAGGAGCACCGCGACAGCATAGCTCAGCTTGACATAGTTGTAGTGCGTCAACACCCTCGCCAACAGCTTCGACATATAGATGGTCGCTATCATCGCTATGCCCGCCGCCAACAATATGGCGCCGACGCCATAGTAGTACTCGACCCAGGTCTTGGGCTGATAGATCGATGAGACAAGCCATGCGCCGGCTCCACGGGTCAGCGTGGTGGTGGGCACGAATAGGAGGAAGAATGCTCCAACATAGTATAGGACGCGGTTCGCTCCCTGGCTCACAATGAACACGTCGTCTCCTCTACTGCTCGCCATGTGTCCTGCGACGAGGGCGCCCATTCCACCGGTTACGATCGGGAAGAAAGCGGCTATGCTTCCGCCGAACGCGCCGCTCGCGATGCCGTTTAATATGCCGTAGGGCCTGGCCTCGACCTTGTCCTCTGTATGCTGGAGCGGTACAAGGGTCTTGGATAATATGTTCTGTATAACCCATGGCATGCCGAAGAACCCTATGAACATCGGCGTCAGCCTGACATAGGCGAACCTGGCCGCGACGAGCCCCGTGTTCATAACGATGAATCCCAGTAGGCCGGCCGTGAAGAACACGAACATCCCGCCCAGAACCTGGCTCCACGCCACGAGGAGGCGGCGTAGCGGCGTCTTCTCCCTGTCTCCCTGCTTCGGCCACTCGCTCATGAACATGAATATCACTATCGCTATCAGCACCCACATAATGTATGGGCTGAACAGCGAGTACACTGGGTTAACTATGTAGGGCACAATGGTTACTCCGGCCGTCACCAGTATTATCGTCCCACCTATGGCTCCGAGGAGGACTAGCCATACAGCCTCATGGCCCCTGCCCAGCACGAGGTATCGCTGTGTAGGGAACAGCATCAGTATGAATGACTCGTCGGCAACGCTCAGGTATACCGTGGGTAGCGAGCTCAGATAGACGAAGCCGACGAGGGCTCCCAGAGCGAAGAAGGGGAACGCCTGCACCGGCATAATAGTGGCTACCGGTGCGACAACAGCTATCAACGCTAATATATTATATATGTGGAAGCCCGGTATCCATGACAAGAATACTCCGAACGCCGTCCCTATCAGGGTCCATATAAGCACACTAACCGGGTCGAGCACTCCCATACACCTCCGCTATACCTTATCTCCCACCCGCTAGCGCCTATCAACGGTGCTGATCATTAATCCGGGAACCATGAGGCCTGGCGGGAGTGTTGGAAGACCCTCTCCCTCGCCCGGCACCTGGTAGTCGCCGGGCTTGACGCCGTCGGGTGTATATGGTATTATCTCCAGCTGTCCACCATAGACATCTATGTAGCCCGCCACAACTATCTCCTGGCCATTATTGATCCTCTGCTTAACGTCGTCTGGGAGGGCGCTGTATACGCTCCAGGGCATGAACACCTTTATCGTTCCCGTGCCATCGTTTAGTGTGAACAAGACATAGCTGTTCTGCCTAACCGTCACTGACTCGGGTGTTCCGCGGAGAGCGACTATGTAGCCCTCTATACTGGATGAGACATCGCTCACCTGGAGCAGTGGCGCAGGCCTCCCCTGTATGACCTCGAAGTCCTCGACCTGCAGGCTCCCTCCCTCCACCTTTCCTATCAACAACAGCCTTGATCCCGTGGCCGATGTGAACGGGTTGAGCCGCTTAAACACGTCGCCTGGTATAGCCGCGGTGGCCGACGCGCCGTCACCATATATCTTTACATAGTATTTGCCGCCCGTATACCTCTCTATCTCCCCGAGAACCGCCTGCACGCTCACATAGCTCCCCTCATAGTTACTCAGCTGGCTCAACGGGACTGTGCGGGGCCTCGGCTTAGGCATCGTGGGGACAGGCTTGCCTTCTCCGGGAGCCTGGAAGCTGTAGGGCTTGACGCCGTCGGCTGTATAGACCACTATCTCCAGCTCGCTCCCATAGAGGTCTACGTAGCCAGCTATCGCCACCTTGCTCCCATTAGTTGTGACCAGGTTCTTGGCGTCAGGGGACAGGTGGCTGAAGGTACTGCTAGGCATAAACACCTTTATAGCGTCACCGTTGTCGTCGACGAGGGTGAACGTATGATGGCCTCCCGCACCCCCCGCCACGCCGTGGCAGTAGTTACAGAGGCTTCCACCATAATCCACCGTAGCCGGCGCGCCCGCCTGCTGGCTCAGCACAACAGTGCCCTTGACGACGACGGTGTATCCGCGCAACGACTCGTTGATCGCTGATACCGGGAGAACCGGGGATGGATACGGGCTGTTCTGCATCATCGTTATAACCGCTATCGTGCCATCGCTACACGCCTGGCCTATTATCGTCATGTTGGAGCCTGTTCCGTTGTAGAATGGGTTTATGAGCTGTCTCGTGAGGCTCGACGAGAGTATGGCCTGCGCCTTCCCCGTGTAATCATATATGTCTATCCAGTAGAAGCCGCTGTTATAGCTCATCGCCCCTAGCACCGCGTTGACGCGGACAATGTCTCCCACATGGCTTCTCAGCATATCCAGGGTGATGGTCTCGTTGGCGGCGAGCGCCTCAACCTCTATGTCGTCGAGGCTTCCGGGAACGATCTCGGGGCTGACGCCCCTGTATAGATACACTATGCCCCTCACGGTGACCGGCGCGCCCACTATAAGGGCCTTGTCTATCTCATCGAACCTCGGGTTAGGCTTAAACATTGTTCCCTCAAGGCTTCCGCCGAGGTAGCGGAGGATATTGGGCACCAGAACCGTTACTGTGCCCTCCTCCGTTGACAGCTCCAGGAGTATGCCCGTGGTCACGTCGCGGCGGCTCACTATTATGCCTGAGGCCTCCACGTATTCACCATCCATGTCTATGGAGAGATAACCCACCTTCCTAGGCTCCCTGGAGGTGGCGCGCTCTATCTTGAGCGTGTCCAGGGACTGGAGGATGCCGTAGGTATACGTCTCCCTAACCCTTATCTGGACCTCGGCCTTGACATGGTCTCCCAGGAAAGGCACCTTCCCCGATGCAAGGGCTTGGCGGGCAAGGGGGTCATAGATATATATGTTTAATTGACCGGTGCCGTCGTCAACCGTGAACCTTACACTATACCTGCCTTGTTGAGCGTTCACCGTCGGTATCCATGTAACATTGCCCTCAACCACTACTGTGGCGTAGTTGAGTAGATAGTTTCCGTATAGATCATTGATGGATGCCTTTATCACTGGCGCCTGTGTCGCGAGCGCATAAATCGTCACCAAGCCGATCAACACGAAGGCTATCGATAAAACCTTCAGCTTAGATACATCAATAACCCTCATCGGCTTTATCCCGTGATAATAGAGCTCATACTCTATATCGACTAGGGGAAACTTCTTCAGCTCTTCAGGAACCTTCTTTTTCTCATCGCCCGGAGACGAGGACATACCGGATCATCCCGCACTGTCCACTAAGCCTTTAAGCTAGAAGGATGCCGGGTATACCTTATATTTTTAGCCGGCCAACCAGGGCACCACGTTGTTCCGGGGCCCGGAACAGGGCTATACCGGGACAGGGCCGGGAGCCGCCC
>JALVHX010000062.1 GCA_027028805.1 Desulfurococcales archaeon
CAGGGGCCTCGCTAGGAGGGGGCGGGGCGGGTTCTCGATAACCCTGCGGGCTTCTCTGGATAACGTGTCCGGCGACTACACCGTCATGGTTGATCCCGGGATCGGGGGGTTGCGCGAGGAGTATATCATAGGCCACACCTTTTACCGCGTGGAGAACGGGGTGGTGCAGGCCTCCGATGCGCGGCTCCTCGAGGGCTACTCTGTCCCCGCGTCCCCACAGCCCTCGCCGTGGGATATACTGGAGTATGATAGTGTAAGGGTGAGCATTCTTCCATGGGTGACAATGGTTGATTTCTCAAGGGCGGAGATAAGCTATTGGGGCGACGGCAGGGCCGCCATGGAGGTTGTCCCCGACCTCTTCTCCCGGACGGTGTCGAAGAGGGCTGAGCTGAGGAGGCCTTCGGAGAAGGAGATGTGGGCTCTACAGATGATATTCTATTACTTCTCCAGGTTCGCGCTCGCCGTCCACGACGTGTTCAGGAGGGCGGTTATAGTCGGCGTGCCAAAGCTGTACCGTAGCCTGGGGCCCTGTAGGAGCCGCTCCCCGGTAATAGAGTATGATCTCAGCAACCTCCCCTACATTCTCCATCTCCATAGGAGGAGGGGTATACTGGAGTATCTCGGGGAGAAGATAAGCGGGATCACGGGCCGCGACGTGGAGGTTGATGTGAGGGAGACGGTGGATAAGAGGCTCTATATAACAGCGGTGATAGATGGAGCAAGGCTCAACCCGCCCTCGATGCCCAGGAGCCTCTACAAGATAATAGCGGTGCTGGCCGCCGCATATATGAAGACGGATCTCATAGCCATAGACGACTATGACGAGTACCTGGACAACGAGACAGCCCGCGCCCTCCTAGACGTGCTCAGGCGGAGCGACTCCCAGGTACTGCTCACCACTAGGAGAATAGATATATACGTGGATCTAGGAGCCGACAACATAGTGCTCCTCTCATAGCCCCCATTGCGGCCCCGGGAGAGCCTGGGAGAGCGTTACCGGGGAACCATGACGCGCGGCGCAGGATCAGGCGCCGAGGAGGCATGCGCGCGCCTAGGGCGCGGATGGCTGTGGGAGCGGGTATCTGGGGGGCCGCCTACAGGGTCTCCGAGGCCCTCCTCGTGGCCGCCGCCATATATCTCCTAGTATCCTATGCGGGCTCATGGGTTAGGCCCGTTTTCTGGGAGATCTGTCTCGCGGCATGGATGTTCCTGGCCTACTCCCAGCTGGTGTTCAGGAGCCGGTGGCCGAGGCTCGTACTGCCTCTCAGCATAGCCAGCCTCGGCCTCCTGGGCGCCCGCATGGTTCTGGGGACGGTGCCCCATAGCCTCTATCCCTGGGTGGTGGACGCGTATCTCGTGACAAGCTTCCTGCTATACCACAGCGTCTCCCGGATCATAGGTCTTGTGCTCGGCGAGAGGAGGAGCAGGTTCCGCACAGTGCTCGAGGATATGAGGCTCGACATGCTTTTCTTCATAGCCAGCCTCTCGCTCCTCGCCCTATGGCTCCAGGGGCTCAGGGCTATAAGACACCCCTACGCCTACCTCCTCGCCGCCGCCTCCGTCTCTGCCTATCTACTGGCGCACTTCTATCTAAACCGCCTAGTCTTCAAACGCCTCCTCTTATCCACTGGTGTCGGGGGAGGCTTTGCTCATCCGAGGGAAGCGGAGGCTGAGAGAGCGCTTCTCAGCATAGCTATATTGATAGCGCTCGTGGGGCTCAGCGTGCCCCTCGTCTTCGCCTATACCACGCCCAGCTTGGCTAGGAGGGCTTTTGTGC
>JALVHX010000063.1 GCA_027028805.1 Desulfurococcales archaeon
GCACTAGGAAGCGCGTCTCGTTTAGAAGCGCCTTGACGTCGCCGTGGCCTAGCAGACCCATATATGTTATGAGGCCCTTCTCGGCCGCAGCCCTTGCGAGAGGCTCTAGGAGCCCCGAGCCGGCGGCCGCGGCCGGGGGATGTAGGCCTTTCCGCGCCAGGATCTCTAGGGCCCTTATATATACGTGGAATCCTTTCTCCGGCTCGAGCCGCCCTATGTATGCGAACCAATAGCTTCTCTCATTGACGGGTTTGAGGGGTCTCCACGAGTCTAGGTCTATGTATCTAAGCGCTAGGGGCACCACTCGTTTACCGTAGCGGTACTTGTCGGGATCATCCAGCCCGGGTACAGGGATCTCGGATAACACTATGTTGCTATAGAGGAGGGCCAGCTTCTTCGCGAGATCCTGGAGCCCCATACCGTCTCCTCCGCGAAGATGCCTGCCCTTAATAATACACGGTCTTCCTCCCCGCTATGCGTGCGAGGAGCAGTAGATGCACCATGTGGGGTATCCCTATAAAGAACAGCACGGGGGCTCCCGGGGCGCGGGCGAGGGCTCTCAACGTCATCGCGGCTATACGCGCCTGGATCACCAGGTATTTGGCGGCGCCCCGGCCCCGCCTCTCCATATAGATCCCCGCGTCATAGATCATTATCGCCCCCCTTCCCCGTTTCCCGTATACGAGCTCTCTGAGGGCTGAGAGGCTTCGGGGAAGGCCGCCGGCCACAACGTGTATCCTATCATATACATGGCTGAGCACAACGAGGAGACTGGCTAGCAACATATAGTTCGTCGGGCTGGGAAGCGGGAACGATACAACTATTATCTCTCTCCTCATAAGACACCATCTCTACGGCGGAGCGGCGGAGAGGCGGCCCCCCGGGGCGCCAGTATCACTCTTTATTAGATAGGGGCTATAGTGTTTCTCAGTATATGGTTTTCGGCCCCGAGAGGCTCCCCTAGGTGTGCGGCGGGTTGGCGAGGAGACTGTATCTGGGACTATTAGTGGCGGTGCTCTTGGCTGCCGCGGCCCCGGCGGCTTCCTCGTCCCCATATATGGATAGACGGGAGCTGTTGCTTCGCCGCGTCTATAGCCTCCATGAGAGAATAACGGCTTTGGCGGAGAAGGGCGTCGATGTAGGTGATCTAGCTCTCATGCTTAACAGGTCGCTGATGCTTATCGAGAAGGGCAGGCTGGATGAGGCCTCAGGGATCCTCGATGATGTTGAGGGGCGCCTGGATAGGCTTGAGCCTGTTGCGGAGCAGGAGGCTTATTTTTCACTCGTGCAACGCCTGGTTCTCGCGGCCCTCGCCGTGGCTGCGCCGTTTTTGTTCTACTACCTGTTTCCACGCATATATCTCTCGTTATGGCTGAGGCTGTACGGTGATTGGTTTGCCGATGAGGTTCATGGATGACAGGGTGTTCGCCGCCTTATTGGCGGTTGTTGTAGCGTCTTCGGGTCTCTTGTTCACGTATGCTGTCAGCCCTGGGCACGACGACGGGTTTATCGGCCTGGTTGTGCTGGGGGAGCAGGGTGGTTTCCGCCGGTATGTATCGCATATTGTTGTCGGGGAAAACGTGTCCCTCAGGCTTGTAGTGGTTAATATGCGGCATACCCCCCTGCTCGCCATGGTGAGGTACAAGGTTGCGTTGAACGATACGTTGCCGTCTCCGGCGAGGCCGTCCCCGGAGCCGGTGATCAGGGAGTGGCTTGTCGAGACGCCTCCCCGCTCCAACGTGTCTCTAAGCATAGTGGCCCCCG
>JALVHX010000064.1 GCA_027028805.1 Desulfurococcales archaeon
AAAGATAGACTGGGTCGAGATAACCAGGATAGCGGGGGAGAAGGGGAGGCTCTACGCCTTCCTCTACCTCATCTACGTCTCCCTGAAGATAATATACGGGCTCTTCGCCGGCGCCGCTAGGAGGGCGGTGGGCCTGGCTAGGAGGATAAGGGGCTCCGGGTAGCCCTGTGCAGGTAGATGGCGGCTAGAACAACTAGTAGGAGGACTATATAGGACGGCGCCGCGAGGCCCTCGGGGTCGAGCGTGTTCTCCACCGCCTCGGCAACCGCGGAGGCGTCGCCGCCGAGGGGCTGGCTCCACCAACACGATATAGAGAGGGGGGATGAATAGATAACGGCGCCGGAGCCCGCGTCTATAACCTCCACCACCGCCGTATGCGTTCCCCCGCAGGATAGCTCAGTGTAGACCCTTATATGGAACACGTAGGCTCCGAGGCCTCTCAGAGAGAACCTGTAGACACGCACATCCACGCCGTCCCCCACGGCCTTGGCCCCCGGCCCCGCGTCAACGATCTCGGCTTCAATGGGGAGAGGCGTTTTCAGGACAACCTCTATGTCCGCGACGCCATAAGAGGACAGGTAGACTGTGAGAGACGCGTATGCCCGGCTCCCAGGCCCCCTTAGCCGGATCCTCCGGGGCTCTAGGAGGCCGGTCGTGTTCCAGAAGAGAACCGGGTACCTGTAGCGGCTAGGCGGCTCCGCGAGGGGCGCTGGGTCGTATACATCCCCTATACCCGCCCGCCCTATACGGAGAGCCCTGTCGCCTACGCCGTCGCCGTCCCCGTCGCGTACGGGGCCCCAGTAGTTTCCAAGGGGCCTGTAGCGCGTCGAGCCCCTATAGATGTAGGGTACAGGGATCCCGGAGTACACGAGGCTCGTGGTGGAGCCGGGGTGTATGCTGTGGTTGTTGCCCTGGAACAGGTTGAGCGCTATTATGCTGTCCCAGGGGTTGTCGAGGCGGAGCGCGTACCCGTTATCCCTGAACACGTTGCCGGCCACGTAGACGCTGCTCCTCCTGATCCATAGCCCTATATCGTTTTCCTCGAACACGCATCCGTGCACCGTGAAGCCCCAGTAGTCTATCCTCTTCGGCGTAAGCGACTCCATGTAGCGGCGGCCCCTAATTGTTCCGCCGCAGTGGGGGCACCAGGAGGAGCCATCCCCCATGTACCCTATATAGGAGCCGACAACGTCCTCGTATATGAGGCCCACATGGTTCGCCGCGAACACGGTGCCGGTGAACCTGGCGCGCGCGGAAACTATGTATGCGCCCGCCCAGCTGTCATGGATAAATGTATTGTTCACCCGCACCACGGCGCCGGAGGCGTAGAGGGCGTAGAGCCTCGCGGATATATTGGAGCTGGATAAGACGTGGACGCCGCCGGGCCCGGGCATCATGTAGGCAACAGCCTTGTCCCCTCCCCGCGCCACCACGCGCTCTATCCTCGACGATGAGACGCCGTAGAGGTATATGCCCGTGCTCCTCGCCTCTATATATGAGTCCCTGACCACTACTCCATCGACGCGGACAGCGGCCGCCGCCACGCCGCCGCGTATAACCGAGTCCTCGACCTCGACGCCTCCCCCACCATACGCCAGGAGGCCCCTGGATGAGCCGTTGAGAAGCGAATCCTCTACACGGGTGCCCCACGACATATATGTGTAGAGCGCCACGGGGCCCTCGGCGGAGACGCCTACTATGCTGGTGTTCCACGAGTACTCTATCCTGGCGGCCGCGCCCTCTCCCCGTGTTATAG
>JALVHX010000065.1 GCA_027028805.1 Desulfurococcales archaeon
GGTGTTCACGTAGCTGCTCCAGTGAAAGGCTCTCTGATATAAGGCTGACTGCTCTCTCCGCCATCTCATCAATAACCGTCTTATCTCGGCACTCAACGTCTTCTACGAGCGAGTAATAGATATATATTCTTCCCGGCGGCCTCGTTTTTCCATGGACCGGTTCTATTCTTAGACCATGCATATTTCATCTCTCCATCCATATATCCTGCTGTCTCCGGAGACACAGGTTATAATATTTAATAGATAAGACGCAATATGGTATTCAAGTATAATGCCTCATATATGGATATGACGGTGATGATACATTGAGGCATATAGATGTTTCTTTTAAGCTCGGCAAGGAGGCCGCGATCGAGGAGAGCGAGGAGACGATACCGTTTATCATAACCGTTAAGGGTGTTCACAGCTCGTTTCCGCCGATAGCGTTTCTACTAGCCATTGATACAAGCATGTCCATGGATGGTGAAAAGATTTATCGCGCAAAGGAGGCTGCTCTCAAGGTTCTCAGGCTTCTCCGCGAACGCGATCTAGTAGCCGTGTATGGTTTTCATGGAAAAGTGCGGCGGGTGCTCGAGCCAACTCCTCTAACCGATAGGCCGCGGATAGAGAAGGCTATTGTAGGCCTCAAGCTGGGCTATGGCACAAACCTGTACGCGATCCTCGACGAGCTCGCTAAGGATGCTGAGAAGCTGTTGAAGTCGCAGCGCGTGGGCGCTGTACGGGTTATATTATTGACTGATGGAGAGCCCACCTCCGGCCCCAAGAAGCCTAAGAAGATCCTTGAGGCTGCGCGGAAGCTGAGGCAGGCCGGCGCCACCGCGTTGATAATTGGCGTGGGCGATGAGTATAATGAGAAGCTTCTACTAGACATAGCGGGCGCGGTGAACGGCATATTCGAGCATGTCCGCGACCCGGAGAGCCTTGAGAAGACAATGATAGAGTATACCGCTATAGCGAAAGAGGTTAGCGCTAGAAACGTGGTGTTATCGCTCAAGCTGAACCCAGGGTTCCGCGTCATAGTGTATGGACGCGAGGTACATACGACCAATGAGGGCATAGAGATACCGGTGGGCGATGTCCATTACCGCGAAGTTATAGATATAGCCGGCGACATAAAGATCCCGCCACTCCTGCCGGGGGAGATCACTATAGGCCAGCTCACCGCGAGATACATCAACCCGGATACTGGGGAACAGGAGTATCTGCCGCCACATAATATAACTATAAAGGTTATACGCGCCGCCGAGGCCCATGCCGCGGAGATACACGAGGAGGTTATGGCCGAGGCCAGGGCTTTCCGCGCCGCAGAGGATCTAAGGAGGGCGCTGGAGAAGGGCCGTGTAGAGGAGCTGACACAGGATCTCGAGGAGATCTTCGAGGCGACGCTCAGGATAGGGGGTGAAAGCCTATATTCTAGAACCCTCGATATTAAAGAGAGGGTGGAGAAAGAGGGGGTTACCCCGGAGACCCAGAAGGAGATAGCATCCCTGCTCTCCCGCCTAATGAGCGGGCGGGTTAGGGAGGAGAAGGAGGCCGAGAAGAAGGAGGGTGAAGAAGAATGAGCGAGGAGGTTATCCTACAGCTCACAGTTGTAAAGAGCCATTATTTCGTTCCCCAGACAACGTGGACGCTGAAGCCAGGAGAGTATATCCTGGGGCGCTTCCCTACAACCGACATAGTTATCCCCGACCCCTATGTATCTAGGAGACACGCCAGGATCTTCTACCGCGATGGCAAATGGTTCATAGAGGATATAGGGAGCACTAACGGCACAATAGTTGACGGCGACGATATACGTGGCAAGGAGCCCGTCGAGATAAAGAATGGTAGCGAGATCGTTGTGGGCCTAACAATTCTTAAGGCATCGATACTCGGCTCGGCCGAGGCCGGGGGAGAGGAGTCTAAGGAAGAGCCAGGGGAGCCGGAGGAGGCTGCGCCCGAGTAAACATCATACTCTAACCAGGCGGGGGCCCGGGGGCCTGGTGGCAGGTGAAAAAGATCAAGGCCTGTACAGACATAGATGATGCAAGCAACGTGTTCATAGATCCACTTGTATTCTCGAATATACTCCTTAAACAGCTTAGACGAGACGTCCTGAACTATAAGGGGGACCTGCGCACGGCGCTTGAGAAGCTGCGCGAATACGTCCTTAAGGCGTCGAAGGAGCAGATGACTGTATATGCAAAGATAACCCCGGTCTCGGGGAAGTGGAGCATAAGGGCATTGTTGATGAAGGATCAGATCATCGGCCTGATCTGGGAGGAGGGCAGGTCTACGCGTGTCGGCATAGTTGCGTACGACTACTTGTTTAACGAGCTCTATGAGAAGAACCCTGTCGTAAAGCTGCGCGCCTCCCTTGTTCCTCTCGACAGTGTTCCACAGGAGCTCGCGGAGTATATAACCCGGTGTATAAGGGAGAAGGAGAAGCTCCGGCCCCCCGAGCTATGGATTAAGCGCGAGGTATACGGGTTTATAGTGGACAGGCTGATAACGAGTAAAGGAGCCTACATGTACGTGTTGTTGGGCAGGGATAGTTTTGGTAGAAAATATGCTATAAAAATACCGCGGGAGAAGACGAGCGATGGAAAACCCCTAGCTATAGGGGGGTCTGTGGAGCCTCTAGCAGAGGTTATAAGGGGGCTTCTCAACGCCCTAGAGGTCTATTTCTCTAATAGGGAGAGCTTACGCCGCATACTCATGACCAGGGGCTATGATGAATCCCTCGCCGACTACCTTGTATATTACCGCAACTATATTCTGAGACCCAGGGCCATACTGCTACTGCGGGATGTTTACAGCGAGGAGGAGTACAGCGAGATCCCCCCTGTCATAGTAGAGGAGTACGCGAACATAGGTGATCTTGAGAAACGTGTGAAGAACAGGCCCCTGGACGATAGGGAGCTGGCTTTTCTAGCCATACGTGTAACGGGTGCCCTGGCTCTTGTGCATGCGAACCAGTTTATCCACATGGATATTAAACCCCAGAACATACTGCTTACGGAGAGCGATGAGGAGACGTATGGTTATAGGCCCATGGTGAGCGACTTCGTGGGCCTGCCCCATATATTTGAGCGGGCCACGGAGCTCAAGAAAACCACGCCCGAGTACGCTGATCCCCTGGCGCTTCTAAGGGGCTACGCAACATATAGCTACGATGTATATAGCCTAGGCACAACGCTCTACTACGCGTTTACCGGGATGAAGATAAAGACACGGCTCCTCCTCAATCTCCTCATTCTCAAAAACCTCTACGGCCTCCCTGTGCCCCTCAAGGTTTTCCTAATAGACAACCCTAACCTCGTCTCGGTTGCGAAGAAGCTGGAGGCTATATTCAGCAACTATATAGCCCGGGGCAAGAAGCTGCCCATAGACTCGCTGCTGGCCTCTATATCCGCTACACTAGCCGATATAGATGAGGAGTATATGAGTCCCCTGAACAAGCTCCCGGAGCGGCTGGGCTCTATTATAAGGCGGAGCCTAAGCCTTGACGAGACGAGGAGATATAATGACTCTATAGCTATGTGGATAGATATGCTGGATGCCCTAAAGGAGGCTGGTTATAGACACCTGATCCCTCACAGGCTATGAGGATTACATGCCGAATTCTCCTATACTGAAAAATAGTTTGATCCAATACACTCCTCCACACTAAACGTTTATACTCGTGGAGAAACTTTAAAAACTAAGGCCGGTAAATGTGTATTGTAGAAGATTTAAAACCCATGTCCTGTAATTACTATAGCTATGGAGGGAGACTGTTATGAAGGCCATAAGCCCTGTGATCGCTACCCTAATCCTGATCGCCATCGCCGTGATCGCCGGCATCTTCGTACTAAGGCAGTTCCTACTATTCGCCGGCACCAGCGGCACACAGAATGTACTCACCATACAGGACGCCATACTATATAAGGTAACAAAGAACCTTGAGACAGGCGGCTATATACACCAGATCTATCTACAGATAAGCGTGAAGAACAACGGCGACAAGGTTGCGGAGCTCCACTACATCAAGGTAGACGACATCCTCGTATACAACTACACCGCTGAGAGCGCCATCAGGCTCAACCCCGGCCAGGTACAGTCCCTCACCAAGTATGTAACAACCGTAACCGATGACCAGATAGACCAGTGGCAGGCCGGCACCGAGCACGTTGTCTCTGTAACCTACCAGATACTCGGCCAGGCCGGCGAGCAGACAATAAGCCAGAAGATAACCGTCCAGTAAAAACGATCCAAGGCTCTCACGGGGAAAGAATATACACCTTGTTTTTTATCCCCCATAAACACGTTTGGTTTAAGACCCGTTATATGAAGTGGTAGCGGCCTTATATACACTATTATTACTGTAGTTAGGGGTTTCTCTATTATAATACCCTACTGTGTAGCTGTATTCTTTACTAAATGTCCTGTTGTAGAAAGGAATATGCGTCCAGCATGCCTCTAGTATTTTTATGATGTATTTTCTACGGTTTATTGTACTTGTCAACGGCTGTATTTTTATTATTTAGGGTGAGATGGGGAGTTCTTTCCTTGGTTTGAGCCTGTTGGTGGGGATGTTTTTGTATTTGCCCCTAGGGGATGGTGTGCTACTGCTATTCTGTATATGTGTTTATGGAGGCGTGTATAGATTATTAACGGGATAACTCCTATGGCGATCTCCGCTATTATAGCGGCCGTTATGCCTTGTTTTATGTCTGGGCCGTATCTTGTTCTTGCATAGCTTGCTGATATTGCTCTATACCATATAGTGTATGCTGTCTTATTGATGAGTTTTACATCTTGTTCTGTGACGTTTCTTCCATCGTATCTATTATACATTATTGTGGCGCGGAAGTATTCTAGGCCGTTCTCTGTATACACTATGTCTCTCCAGTAGATCAGTGTTCCGCGGAGCATTCCCTTGCCATAGTAGACGTTGTCGACTAGCATAGCATAGTCAGCTCTCTCATCATAGTAGTTTATGAATATGCTTCCGTAGACTGTTATGTTCTGCCACCATAGGCATAGCTCCCACATATGTATCTGGGAGGGTTTACGCGAGAACTCTATGTATATATAGATTGTCTTGTTACCCATGTCTCCTCTATAGAAGTGGACGCGCGTGGTTGGCCCCAGTGATTTTTCCCATGAACGCTCTCTCCCAATGTATAGTATGTGGATGTTTGTCGAGTTAGCTATGAGGGGCCGCGGCTTCTCTTCTCCATGGAAGAGGAGGGCTGGGGGCCCCTGTACCGTGTTCACGAAGACGGCGTCGGGTGTCCTTATATCCGAGGCCGCTAGAGCGGATGCCGCGGGGATAACTATGGCGATGAGGAGGCCGAGAGCCATAATGTTCTCGGGGGGCTTGAGCCTGGGAAGCCTCAGTGTAAGCGTATACTTGCCTGCGAC
>JALVHX010000066.1 GCA_027028805.1 Desulfurococcales archaeon
GCCTCTAGTGGTCATAGTTTCGCCGACTAGCCGCTCCTACTACGAGGTCGCCGCATCCTTCTGGATCGTGGCGCTCGTCTTCGCCGCCGCGGGCGTGTTGCTGGAGAACAATGTGCTCGTGGTCGTAGCGTTAGCGCTGGGGATCCTGGCCGCCTTGTTCACCGTGGTCATGGTTCCCGCGGCCCGGAGGGAGGCCGGGGCCTCCGCGGAGCTGAGGAGGCTCCGGGGTCTCGTTATGGATTATAGGGGCGGCACACTGTATCTCGGGGATAGCGTGGAGGGGTTTGTTCCCGGCTATATATACATGTTCGCCACGCTGACGGTGCTGCCGCATGGAACCGGCGGGCCCTCGGCGATGGTGCACTCCTTCTTTATACCGGTGGGGGAGCCGGTGCGGGGTGCTAGGAGGCTTAGCTACGGCTTCGCCTATCCCCGCGGCTACTATGTTATAGTCGGCGGGGACTCCATGGGCTCCGCGATGCTCCCCGCTTATTGTAGAGGCAAGGTGTGCATAGCCGTAGCAGACCCCGGGCTACACGGGGCGGAGGCCGCCGCATACCTCTCCGATCCCGGTAGCGGCGCCACGTTAAGGCTACGCATACTGCCCGGGTGCAGGGTTGAGGGGGAGCTCCGGGCCCCCTGTGATGCCGCCGCATACCTGGTCTATAGGTGGAGGGATGTGGAGGTGGGTGTGAGGCTCGCCGAGACCCGGGGAGGAGGCGTTAACGTGTTTAGGAAAAAACTGTGCCTCGGCAGGCCGGCCGTGCTCCTGATAAACCTGGATAACACAGACCTAGACCACATACCGCTTCATCTCGTGAATAAGAGGAAGGCCGCGCTAGGCCATCCCTGGGGGGAGGCGGGGCTCGAGGCACAGCTACGTGTACGGGGCAGGCTCGGCCGTGTGAAAACTGTTTCAAGAACCATGGCGTAGAAGCGTCGTCTCCTAGAAGAGGAAGAGCTCCACGCCCAGCTCCCCGGCCCTCTCTAGAACCCTTCTACTGGTCTTGAGCCTGAACGATGAGAGGGCCGCGACGACGCGCTTCTCCCCGGCCTTCTCCGCCACGAACTCCTTTACACGTGCAAGCCGCTCGACATCCCTCACCCCGGGCCTGCTCTTAACCTCCACCAGGTAAACAGCATCCTCAGCCTCAACATAGAGGTCAACCTCGTACCTGCCGTTGACAACATACCCGTACTTAATAGATAGGATGCGGCCGCCGCCCGCCTCAACGATTCCCCTCACAACAGCCAAAGCCTTATCAGACAACATCATCTCTATTATCAGCCCCACGTCCTGGCCCAGGGAGCCCAGCATCCTCTCATGCCTGTCAAGCCTCCTTCTATGCCTCCTAAGTTCCTCAAGTATCTCGTTGAACTTGCGATCATGCTCCTCGAGCTTCTCCCAGATCCTCTTGATCTCAAGCTCGAACTCATGGAATCTACGTTCATGCTCCTCGAGGCGCTTTATGATCTCGTTAAACTTTCTGTCGTGTTCTTCGAGCCTCTGAAGGATCTCGTTGAACTTCCTGTCATGCTCGTCAAGACGCTTCATGATCTCCACGAATTTACGATCGTGCTCCTCTAGTTTCTCCCAGATCCTCTTAATCTCAAGCTGTATCTCGTTGAACTTGCGATCATGCTCTTCGAGGCGTTTCTCTATAGCCATAAACCTCTTCTCAGCATCCTCCCTAAACCTCCTAAGCTCACCAAGAACCTCGCTAAACCTA